>CAJXVQ010000050.1 GCA_913060685.1 uncultured Verrucomicrobiales bacterium | reverse complement strand
ATCTACACAGAGTAGATCGTCGGCAGCGTCAGATGTGTATAAGAGACAGCGGTAATCAAGAATGGTGCTTTCTCCGGGAGTCATTTGACCCAAACCCTTCGGCTCCAGTTCCTCGGTTCCCACCGTGATCCGCATCAACCCCGGAGTGACAACTTCGGTCCCGGTATTCTCCACCGTGACCCTGATCGCGACTTCCCGATCGGTTCCCACCACTTCCCGCGATAGTTCAATTCCCGTCACCGAGACGTTCCGTAATTTTTCTGGCGGCGGGAATGAACGTAAAAGCAGTCTTGGCTTCGCACCATTCGGCAAACCCTCCCAGGCATCACCGAGATTACCCCATGAAGTCGTGCTATCGAACTGCCAGCCAATCCGTTGTAGATCGGTAAAAACGACAATGTCCTTGCTGCTCCCGCGACCCTCTGCAAGAGACAACGTGGCCATTCCGAGAGCATCGTGTGCCCGAAACGGACCACCGACCGGTTCGAGCTTATCGAGGACCTCCAAAACATCTGCACGGTGAGTCAACGGCGTTCCCGTTTTTAACTCTGGAGCCGGACCTCCAAGCACGATGGTGAAGGCCGTTCCCTTCGGGGCTTCCTTGACAAAACTTCGGGCTTCTTCAACCGCCCGTTCGAACGCCGTTCGTCCTCCCTCGCGCAAAAGCATAGAGGTTGAGCCATCAATCACGATGGCAATATCCCGACGCTCACTCGTTTGAAACCGCGTCAAGTTGAGCTTCTTTTCCTGCCAGACCAAGAGTCCGGCTCCGACAATCATCAATAAAGCGGCGACCCGCATCAGCCACTTCCACTTGAGAGCCGAAAGCACAAAGGAACCACCTAACGCCGCAATCCCCAAAAGACCCAGCGGCAAGACAAAGAGCCAGGGAATCTGCGAATTAGGAGGAACAAAAGGCCTCGCAAGCGCCAATGCAATCAGCGCGATCAAAAGACAGCGCGCAATCATCAAAAGAAAATCCTCCCACTCCATGCGCTTCCGACGCGCCGCCACCGTATCAAACAGGAAACGCATCGCGCCCCAGTCGTAAGGCTTCGCCGCCTGACGACGGATCAGGTGCAAAATCACCGGGATCAAAACGCCCGCCAATCCGGCCAGTAACCATGGATTCCGAAAAAGCATCTTACCTCTTCCTCCTTCCCAAATATCTCACCAAGGCTTCGGAGACCGGAGTCTTCGTTGACACCGGCACGTAATCAGCCTTCAGGTTCCCGCAGACCGATTCAATGGAAGCAATGAAGTCCTTCAGCTTCTGAAGGTATGCCGCGCGAATCGCTTGTGGATCGATCTTCAACATTTCCTCAACTCCCTCGAGATCGCGAAAGCGCTGAAACGACTTGAATGGAAAACTTAATTCTTCCTCAGCCAGCACATGAAAAACCACAAGCTCGTGCTGACGATAATCGAAGTGGTGCAGCGCTTCGACAATCTCCGCCGGGTCATCAAAGAGATCACTGATCAAAACCACCAACCCACGCCTCGGGATCCGCTCGGCCACTTCGTGAAGCACCTTACCTACTCCCGTTTCCTTACCCGGCTCGGTTTCATACAGTTGCTCGCAAATCCGTCGCACCTGGCTGGGCTTGCTCTCAGCCCGCATTGAGGTCCGCAAAGTATCGTCAAAAGTCACCAATCCCGAGGCATCTCCTTGCTTGATAAAGAGATAAGAAAGAGCTGCCGCGAGGTATTGCCCATATTCAAACTTCGAAAGCTCGGACTGATCGCCTTTAAAAGTCATCGATCCTGAAACATCCAGCACCATCGTGGCTCGGAGATTGGTCTCCTCGATATACTGCTTCACGACATTGCGATCGCTCTTGGCCATGACCCGCCAATCAAGGTTCCGCAAATCATCACCAATGGTGTATTCACGGTGTTCGGCAAATTCCACCGAGACGCCCTTGTCCGGGCTGGTGTGACGTCCGGTCAAGGTTCCCTGCTTTCGCAAACGGGACAACCACTCCAGTCGACGCAAGGATCCTACAACCTCGGGTGCAAGCAAACGCATGCACTCGGGCATCTTAAGGTGATCAGCAGCTTCAGCCATTCGAGTCGCTACGGTGAGGACTAGATTTTAATGTCGGCATCTTTTCCGCCGATCTCCTCAATGAGGCGCTTGATGATGTCATCGCTTTTCACCCCGGCAGCTTCTGCATTGAAGGTGGTCAAAACACGGTGCCGCAGAACCGGCAGAGCCACCGCAGCGACATCGCCCGTCGTGGCGTGAACCCTTCCTCTCAGCACGGCATGAGCCTTGGCGGCCGAGATCAGCGAAATGCCGGCGCGAGGCCCGGCACCCCAGCCCACCATCTCCTTCACAAAATCAGGCGCGTCATCAGATCCCGGACGAGTTGCCCGGGCCAATTTCGCCGCAAAATCAATGACGTGATCGCCCACCGGAACCCGCTTCACAATATTTTGCAGGTGGATAATTTCCGCCCCCGTCATAATCGGACTCACCTTCGCCGAGTTCGGACTGGTGACCCTTCGAATAATCTCCCGCTCTTCCTCCTCACTCGGGTAATCCACGATGATATTGAAAAGGAACCGATCCAATTGCGCTTCCGGCAACGGATAGGTGCCCTCCTGCTCGATGGGGTTCTGCGTTGCCAGCACGAAGAATGGATCCGGCAATTGAAGCGTATGCTCGCCCACGGTGACGTGTCCTTCCTGCATCGCCTCCAGCAAAGCCGCCTGGGTCTTGGGTGGCGTCCGGTTAATCTCATCCGCCAGCACCATACTCGCAAAAAGCGGACCATTCACAAAACGAAATCCCCGGTGACCGGTCTCCGGATCAACTTCCAGCACGTCCGTTCCGGTAATATCTGCCGGCATGAGATCGGGCGTAAACTGAATCCGCTTATACTGCAGGTCCAAGGCCTGTGACACCGTCGAAACCAGTAAAGTCTTCGCCAAGCCCGGAACACCCACCAAGAGGGCATGCCCACGACAAAACATCGCCATCAAAACCTGCTCCACGACCTCATTCTGACCCACGATTACCTGGGCCAGTTCCTCCTTCATTCGCCCATAACTCGCATGGAGTTTCTCTACAGCAGCTTTGTCATCACTCATGTTAGGACTCCACTACGGGAGCCCCTCGCTCTCTCTTGCTCAAATTTGAAAAGAAAATCAGGAATCCTCATCATGCCTTCAGAACTCTCGCCGCCTCCTTCGCAAAATAGGTCAAAATAACATCTGCCCCCGCCCGCTTAATCGCGATCAGACTCTCCATCATGACCGCTTCTTCATTCACCCAACCATCCGCCGAGGCGCTCTTAATCATGAGGTATTCCCCGCTCACCTGATACGCCGCCACCGGCAAGGTCGTATTTTTTCGCACATCACTAATGATATCTAAATAGGCCCCGGCAGGTTTAACCATAACCATGTCCGCACCCTCCTCCTCATCGAGCTTGAGCTCGCGCAGCGCTTCCCGACGATTGGCCGGATCCATCTGGTAGGTCTTCTTATCTCCCGCCTTTGGTGCCGAACCCAAGGCCCCTCGAAATGGCCCATAGAAAGCCGAAGCATACTTCGCGGTGTAGCTACAAATCGAAACCTTCTCGAAACCGGCCGCATCCAGTGCCTCCCGCAGCGCAGCCACCCGGCCATCCATCATATCACTCGGAGCGACAATATCAGCCCCGGCCCCAGCCTGACAGACCGCCTGCTGGCACAAAACAGCCACCGTCTCGTCATTCAAAATCTCTCCGTCTTCCACCAGCCCGTCATGCCCATCGATATTATAAGGATCGAGAGCCACATCCGTCATCACCACCAAATCCGGATAAGCAGCCTTCAAAGCCCGGATCGCCCGTGGCACCAATCCCTCCAAATTGTAGCATTCCTCAGCGCCCTTCGTCTTCAATGATTCATCAATCGCCGGGAACAAGACCACCGCCGGAATTCCCAGCGCCACTGCTTCTCCCACTTCCTTCACCAAGCCATCCAGAGACCACCGTGTACAACCCGGCATCGAGTCAATCGCTTCATCAACCGTCAAATCGTGCAAAAAAAGCGGTAGCACAAAATCTCCGGGGCTCAAAAGAGTCTCACGGGTCAGTGCCCGCACACCGGGGTTCTTGCGATTACGTCGAGGTCGATTTGGTAGGTCCACACGAGAACTCTAATTTCGAAATTCCAAAATCCGAATCATAAATTAGAGTTCTCCCGTGGCCCACACTCCCTTCAACGAATTCCTCCAAGGCGATCTCAAAACCCTGGAGAGCAATCTCCGTGATCTCCTCGACCCCCATCTTTCCGAGAAAGAGCACCTCAGTCTCCTCAATCTTGCCTGCGGTCGCGGGGACGAAACCGGAGTCCTCGCCAAGCTCCTCGCCGAAAAATCCAAATCAGCCCACCTCCAGGGCCTCGACATCCGCGCTCCTGAAATCGGCGAAGCCAACTCCCGCTGGAAAAAGGAACTCGCAGAAATGAAAGCGAGCGTCGACTTCATCACCCACCGCGGCGACCGACTCCTCGACCTCGCCGAAATCGGCACGCCCGACATTGCCTTCCTCCGCCACCAAAACTACTGGAACGACAAACCGGTCTGGACCCAGATCTTCGACCAAGCCCTCGAACGCCTCAACGAAGACGGCCTCCTCGTCATCACCTCCTACTTTGATCAGGAACACGAACTCGCCACCGCCGCCCTCGAAAAACTCGGAGCGATCCAAGTCGGCTCCATCATCAATCCCAACTCCCGCGCCCTCGCCGACGCCCCCGGTAAATCCGTCGACAAACACCTCGCCGTTTTCCGAAAGAAGATCTCTTAACTTACGGAACTTGGACATTAGTCTGAGTACGGAGCCCAAGCCCCCATGAAAACCGCGATAAATCTCGTTACGCTACTCCTCCTGCTCACCTTCATCGTTTTCCTAAACACCATCACCTACCAAAAGCCCTCCATAAAACACCCCCCGCCCAAATCAACCCGGATCATCTCGCCCTCATCCAAATCCGGCGCAAATCCCTTCGCCGACCTTCAAAACAGCGCCCAGACTCTCACCAACCAAGAGCTCAAATCCGCTATCAAAACCGAGTGGGCTAAACTCGAAAACCGCTCCAACAATCGAGGACTGCCCAAGCTCATCACCCTCCTCCGCGAGTTGGGTCGTCGCGATGGGCTCAGCGGGATTGACTTTTTAGAAACTTTCCAGCCACTCACAATTCATTCAAAACGCTCTAGCACACTCAATCTCGCACAGGCAAAGATCGCCGTGATCGCAGGATGGGGCCTCCATGCCCCCAAAGCTGCTGCAACATTTCTTTACAATGGCCATGGCTACCAGCTTCTCGCTCGCAATAGCCTCACGACCTCGATTCATAGAGATTCACCTGTAAGCGATGCGATAGAACTCGCGGAATACGAAATCCAAAACCACTGGATAAATACCGATAAGAAATCTTTTTTGGCCATGCTTGAGGAAGCTGACGGAGGCTTCCCGGTCATCCCGGCCCGCCGCAGAAAAATCCACGACCGCTTTCCTAAACTGCCTTCACCATTCGGAAACGATCCCGATCCATTTAGCAGTACGAAATGGGATTCAATTAAAATCAAACCCCGCTTTGAACAATACTACCGTTCATCCCTTCCGGGAGAGAGAGCCGACTCCCTCATCGAATGGGCAGCCCGAAACCCCGATCTGGCGCATAAGTTCACCGAAGTATCACTGGACGCTTCAAGCCTGATCTTACCCGGTGACCTCCCCAAAATCATCGAGGGTCTCAGCTACCAGGAGCTCGATTACCAGTCCCTGCTAAACGCTGTTCCTGATCACCAACGGGCCCAAACAATCACCAGTCTGGCCGGATCAATACTGACCGATCAGCAACATTACGAAATCTGGCCCGTCGATGCTCGTCCCAGTCCATGGAAGTGGACCCCAATTGAACGAGCAAGCTTATTGAAGACTCTCCTCCTTTCAGATTCCGCCCTCCCGGAAGCAACACGCGAACAATACCTAGGCACCATCCGAAGAAGACTCTCCTACCAGTAGCCGCACACGCCATCCCCCAACCTTCCGCGTCCTCAGCGTATTCCGCGGTTCAAAACTTCTCACTCACCAAGCGCAGTCGTTCCTCACTCGGAAATAAATTCGACTCAAAGTAGTTCATCACAAACCCGTAGCTCATCCCGGTCCCGACATTCCCAAACCCATAGCTTCCCCCGGCCCCCGGATGCCCAAAGCAATCCTTCTCCGGCCCCAAGCCCAGCATCAGCCCAAACCCAAAGGAGTTCTCAATCCGCTGAATGACATCCAGCCCCTTCACCCTCGGCCGGATCAATTCGCCTAAAAACTCCTGCCGCTGCACCCAGTCATAAAACTTCGCCAGCGCCCGCGCCGTCCCCACGCCACCCATCGCTGGAAATCCCGCCTGCCAAGCACGCGCCTGATTCATATCGCTCACACCGGCCAATTCCGACGGCGACGAAAACGCCAACCTCGTCAGTGAAGTCTTATTCAACAAGGCCTCGTAAAACGGCTTCGGCTCACCCGCTTTCCCAAATCTCGCCGGCACCAATTCCGCGACCCGATGATGCTCCGCCTCCGGCAGTCCAATCCAGAAATCAATCCCCTCAGGCTCGCCAATCTCTTCTCGCCAAAACTCCCCCAGCGCGCGTCCATCGACCCGCCGCACGATCTCATCCGCCAAAAAACCAATCGTGCGCGGATGATACCCATGGGTCCCCACTTCCCAAAGCGGCTCCTGTTTTTCCAACGACGCCACCACCGCCACCCGATCCCAGATCGAAGCTTTCTCATGAAGTCCCGCCAAACCGCCCTGATGCGAAAACATCTCCTCAAAGGTCAAATCACCGACCTTCAGTTCCGGCCAAACCCGCTTCACCATCGACTCGCCATCCATCCCCGCCCGATGCAGCGCCATTAAGACACAAACCGCCATCGGCCCCTTGGTCGCCGACCACACCGGCGCCATCGTTTCTTCGGTCCAAGTTTTCGAACGATTTCGATCCGTGAATCCCACGTGCCGGGACACGACTTCTTCGCCATCTTTCCAGGCCACAAACGACCAACCGATTTCGTCCTTCATAAGTCGAACTCTCCTTGCGTGTTCACTTTGTTGACGTCGATCACTTCTCCCAGATGGGTTGAAACCAAGCGACAACAAACGCGGTCTGGTTCCATCTCAAACACCTCGGCCATCGCCGCCTGATAACTCATCATCTGCCCCGCATATCGAGCCACCAATTGATCTCCTGATTTCACCGCATCGGTCTTGAAATCGATCACCTCCACCGCGATTACATTTCCATCTTTTCGAGTCACGTGAAGCCGATCAATGATACCGCTCATCCACTTCCCCTGTTGAATCAACTCGAACCCTTGTTCCCGATAAAGCTCCTGCCCCTTCTTTTCGAAGACGGCATGAATCGCCGGAACCTTAAGAGCATCTTCCACCATTTTTCCGCCTCGAGAAAACGGCTGCTGCGGAATTTCTCCGTCAGCAAGCCAGCCGATCGCTTCGAACAAGGCATGCACCTCATTTCCAATTCGGCGTCCACTTCCTGTCCCGGTCGCACCTGCCAACTTCCCGGCTGACGGACTTGTCCGACTCCGCTGGGCCTTCCCATCCGGAAGTTTCGGCAAGGCCTCCATTTTTGGCTTCAACGCATCTTCAACAGAAGCTGTCCAGTCAGGATCAGACTCGGGAAATTCCAGCCCCGTTGATTGTCTGACCAGATTCGCCGGAGTCGAGTGGATCTCACCTGCGGGCTTGTCCTTCCGCGCTGCAGGCTCTTCCGGCAGATAGACATAAAGACCCCGTTTCGCCCGCGTGAGCGCGACATACAGAAGGCAAAGAGTCTCATAGCGCTGTGTTTCCTCCCATCGATCAAAGGCCGCTTTTGTCTCAGGATGCCTTTTGTAAGCCCAACTCCCGGGAACCTGTAGAAGCCAATCAACCCCACGTGCGACTTTAAAATCACCCGCACTCGGCACCTGCATGCGATCCGGCAACTCCGGCAACATCACCACATCAAAGCCAAGACCTTTTGACTTATGAATTGTCATCACTTGAATCGCGGCAACCCCCGGAGCCTGGTTGACCTGAAGATCACGCACCCATTCAGCCGCCGCCCGGGGGCAGGCTTCGCCCGAACTATCGAAGTCAGCCAAAGCCGCGATCAAATCCTCAGCCCGGCGACGACCATAGAGTTTCAATCCACTCCACTCCGGCGCTACCAGAGCACTCACGAACCGGGCATACCCACTGACCTGAATCTCCTGCAAAATTCGATCCCATCGCGTCCCCCAATGCTCACCATATTTCTGGATCACGGCCATGAGCGGAGACATCGCAATGACTTCACGGCTATAGGTATCCGCCGGATCAGCAAGCCATCTGAGAAGGTGAATAATGACCACACCTACCGCGTGATCAGTGCCCGGACTTCTTTGTCCGGCCTCGATGACATCAAAGCCTTCGGCCCGAAGTAGGTCGGCATATTTCTTCACCAACGGCCCCGTCCTTACGAGCACCCCACAACTCAGTTTTTTCTCTCCGACACCCATCCTTTTGAGATCAGCAATGAGTAACTCCCCCTCATCATCCTTCGGGACTTCAATCACTTTTCCTTCGCCCGTCACTCCCGGCTGCGAAGACTCGTGATCTTTCCAAAGCCATTCCCCGCGCACCGATTTCCCAAAGAGTTTTTCGATTAAGGGCAGATTACCACAAACCGCATTCACTACCGCCAGCACCGCCGGACAGGATCGATAAGAAATATCCATGGGCTCCACCTTCAAGCCGTGCTCATAACGCTTCAGAACATCATCGAAGAGACTGACATCACCTCCACGCCAGGCGTAGATGCCTTGTTTGCGATCCCCCACCACAAAGAAGCTCCCCTCCGGATCTCCCACGGCCTCATCGATCAGCGGCTCAAGTCCACGCCACTCCGAACGACTCGTATCCTGAAACTCATCAAGCAACCAGTGATCGTAACGACCATCCAAGCGATAATCAATGAGCTCCCGCCGCAGCCGGGCCTCCTCACTCTTACTCCACTCGCCGAGTAAGATCTTCACATCATCGAAACTGAGCATCCCCCGCCTCCGCAACTGAACAAGATGCTCTTGATCGATCTGCTCCATCAACTCCCCGACGGCCTGCGTTTTGGCAACGGCACTCGCCATCTCACAATCAATTGCCAACCGGAAAAGAGCCTGCCAATTCACCCATTGCTCATGGGGAACGGTGAGCATTTTGCGACCATCCTTCACCTCGACCGGACCGGGCTCATCAAGAACTTCAAGAAGGCGTCCCCCGAGGGTATTCAGCTTGAGTGACTTTCCGACGGTGTGATTGTCAAAATTGCCCAGCATGTCAGCCCAGCCCTTTGGCATGGTCTCATCACGCAGGGCCGCAATCAGGCCGTCCTTTTGTGCCAACCAATCTTCCACCTTTGGCAGGTCGGTGAAAATCGCAGTATTCCCAAAGGCTTCCTTGCGCGCGCCCGATTTCCAAATGCGATGCCAGATTCCAATGAAATCTTCCAACGATCTTTGCACTCCTTGCTGGCCACGTCCCAGGGTCGCCTTGCGGAAAGCATGATAAAAGTCCTGCCGCTCTCCAAAACCATCGCGCAACACCCCCTGCAGGATCTCGGCTTCGGCTGTCTTGAGTCGTTCTCCCTCAAGGAGATCAAAAGTCCCGCCACTTAGGCCCAACTCGTACTGGAAACCTCGTACGATTCGCGAAAAGAAACCATCGAGCGTTGTCAACTGAAGCCGAGGAAGTGCGCGGATCACTTTTTCAAGCACCGCTGGAACATCAAACTCAGCACCCAGATCCCGACAAATCGCCTGCGCCTTCTCCTCACTCAGACTCCCCTCCGCCAGCTTCGTCAAAACCGAATCTGCAAACTCACCCGCCGCTTTCCTGGTGAAAGTCAGAGCAACCATTCGTTCCGGCTCCACCCCTTCCACCCCGATCTTGCCAATCACCCGGTTTCCCAATTGGTAGGTTTTCCCGGATCCTGCCGAAGCCAAAATGAGAAGGTTTTTTTCAAGGATGTTCATGCCGCGCCTCCCTTCCAGTTGAAGGCCTTGGCCAACTCCCGGCCATACGTGAGATCTTCAAATTCCTCATACTTCACCTTCTTCGCTGGTGGCCAAAAGACCTCACTCTGCACCTGTTTCACGATCCACTCCGCACATTGCCGGGCCGAAACTTTCTCCTCTTCACCAAACCCTTCCCAAGGCGTGATCTTCACATTGGCTCTATCCTGCCCCAGCGCGAAATACCCCACCTCATCCACTTCACCCAGGGCAAAGGCATAAAAGGGCACCTGCAAATTCGTCCAAATCTTCCCGCCCGGAGCGACCACTTCCTCACCTCGCAAATGCTCCGGCGGATCGTCGCGATATCCCTTCTGATGTTCATCAATCACCTTCTTCGCCTCCTTGCTACTTTTGTAATCCAGAACACGAACCCTGCCATCATCGTGCTCCTCAATTCGGTCAATTTGACCAGTCACCCTCATTCCTCCAATCTCCAGATTGAAGTCCTCCTCAACCCTCACGATCCGCCAACCTTCCGCCCGGATCACCGCCTGCTCCTCCGCAAACCAACCCAAGCGCAACCTCATCGACTCAACCTGCAAGGAAACAGCCAAGGGCAATTCCTCTCCAAAGTGCCGCGTCACCAACTCATCCAGATCCCTCAAAAGCCACCCCTCGATCTCCCTGGCATTCGCTGAATCCCGTGCCTTCTCATCCCGTCCCCATTGCTCCAGGACATCGTGAAGGATGCTGCCAAAGTCCCGATTGTTCCACTCGACCCGCTCGGGTTCCGGCTCGTTCATCCCCAGCACCCGTTGCAAATAATACCGGAAGGGGCACGAAAGATACTTCGAGAAATTCGTCACCGACATCCGATCTCTAGGAGGCACTTCCCGGGGCTTCCATTTCCAATGATCTTCCAACTCCCACGCCACTCCAGAATCCGCCGGCTCCACCTCGGCAAAAAGCTGCTGCACCTGCGCGGCCAACACCTGGCCCTTCGCCGTCAGAAGAAGCCGCGATGGCATTAAAACATCACCACCAAGCGATGACTTCCCAACGATCAAATCCACCCGACCACTCTCGCGACGCATTTCCAGCAGAGCATTCAAAAGATAGGCATCCCGCGCCGCTCGACTAAGCTCACAGGGCAATCCAAGTGCCTGCCGCGCATTCTCCGGCAGCCACGTGTCACTGCTCGCTCGCGCCGGAACGCGCCCCTCATTCATGCCGCAAATAATCAGATGCGGAGCCGGTTCATGCAGCAGCTCCAACCACCCTTGCACATCCAGCACCCGGGCATCCGGAGCCACCTCAGGCACCGGTCCGAGATCTTGCAATAGAAGATCAATCCAAAATCCCGGCGACCGTTTCACCACCTTGGCGGCCTCAGCTGTCGCTTCCAGCCAGTTCTCCAAACCCGCCTCATCATCCCGATCAATCTTGTTCAATAGCGAGCGCATTCCGGCATGAAAGCCCTGCCCCAAAAATCGTTTCCGCAGCGCTCCAAAATCAGCCATCGCTTTTTCCGCCACGAGCGCCGAATCCCGCTGATGACCCAGTCGCTTTTCCTTGCTCTCAGTATTCGCATTCTCCAAAGCCACTTCAATCAATTGACGCGCACGCATGACATCATCCAGCGAACGCACCAAATGCGAATCCCGCAGCACCGAAAGTGCCTCGACTTGTTGCGAGCGAATCCCCTCGACCAAAAATCGCCCCTGATCGAAGGCCAGGAGATCAATCACCTCCTTCACTCCCGGTGTCTGTAGATATCTCCGCCAGCACCCCAGCCAGCCTGCCAGTGACGATGGCAAAGCGGCACCCGGATCATGGATCACCCAGCCTGCCCGGCCAAACGAGCGCACCAACTCTGCTGCAACTTCCTCGTCACCCGTGCCCAATCCGACTTCATCGCTCGAGGTCTCAGCAGCCGCGATACTCGCCACCGCCAAGTCAGCCTGCTGCCGGGGATCTCCCGTCAAAGTGACACTCCCGGAGTCCGGCCACACGATCTCCCGCTCATTCCATTCCAATCCCGGTCGACCCCACTCATCGACGCCGTCTTGCGGCACCAAAACGGTCACCTTTATCTCCGCCTTCTCTAAAAACCGAGTCACCACCGGAGGGAGATCCATCACCCCCGCGATCACAACTTCCGCAACCCCGGCGGGAAGCTCAAGACGCCCCGCCGCAAGGCGCGACGACTTACTCTCGTAGCCCCACGCTTTCAGCTTCTCCTCAACAACTCTCTCCAGATCAGCCAATTGCCCCCATCTCTCCTTCTCCAAGGCATCAACCATACGAACTGCCGCCGACACCATCAGCCCGTTCTCCTGCAAACTTCCACGCAGATCGAAAAATGCCTTCGCCAATCCCAAGGCCCATCCCGGCCCCTCGCTCGAGGGCGACTCCGGAAAAATGGCCGTGAAAGCAGCCCAGTCCTCCACCTCTTCCAACGTCTCCGTCCAAGCCAAGACCTCAATGGCATCGGGAGCCACCCCTTCCTGCAGCATCAAAATCCCGGTCGTAACGACTTTCGGAGCCAAAAGCGCCCCTTGCTCGGCAAGGCCCTGTCTTAACCGGCGACTGCTTTGAGCCGTAGGCACAACCACAAGACATCCCGGCAACTCGCCTTTTTTCTCCCGTAACCAATCGATCACCGAGTTACCGTAAGTCGCGGAAGAGGCGAGATTCACAAGCTGTGGAAGCATGCCGAGAGCATCCCTCATCCCTCACCAGCCTCCAACCTCAAAGCTGGGATTTTGGCGGAAATCTCCTCGCCAACCTACCTTCAATCCCACAATCTTCTCCCCAGTAATTATGTCAAACGTTCAATGGTTCTACGCAGATGCCCAGCAACAACAACAGGGACCCGTTGCTTTCGAGCAGATCCAACAGCTCGCCGCGAGTGGTCAAATCCAAGCAACCACCCTCATTTGGAATGAGAGTATGCCAAGTTGGGCTGCCGCCAGCCAGGTTCAGGGCGTTTTCAATGCCGGAGCTCCACCTGTGACCGCTGCCGCGCCCGGAAATCCCTACGCCGCTCCAGGCTCAGGAAATCCCCTCGGCGCCCCAACTGTAGGCGGCAGCTATCCCATCCCGGTAGTGAAGAAAGTTTCCTATCCCCTTTTTCTAACCACCTTCATCGCCGGCATCGTCCTTTACTTCGTCGCAGTTGGTATTATTTTCTCAAGCGTCGCTAAGACAGCTTCAGAAATGGAGTATCCCGATGAGACAGCCTCCCCGCTCGAAACCATGGGCGATGTCGAAAATCTTGACGCCCAAAGGGAGGCCGCAGCCCAACAACGGGCAGAGCAACAAGCTGAAATAGTGATGGAAGAGTTTCCCATTGCTGCCATCGGGTTTGGCATGGTCGGAATGATCCTCCTTTTGGTCGCCGCAATTCTCGGTTTTATCTGCATCTACCGCGCCTGGTGTTGTCTCCAGCCCGGAGGAGCGCGGACAACTCCTGGAAAAGCCGTCGGATTCCTTTTCATACCGATTTTCCAACTCTACTGGATTTTTGTGGCCTACCACGGCTGGTCACAGGACTGGACCCGCATTCAGGCAAGCCACGGAAACCTGGCCGGAATGCCCCGCGTCTCACCCCCACTTTTTCTGGCCACCCTAATCACCGGGTTTTGCATCATCATTCCGATTCTCAATCTTATTGCCATTCTGGCCTATCCTATCCTCTACCTCATCATGATGGCGCAGATGCATAAGGTCGTGAACGCCATGTCCGCCGCTTCCCAGCCTCGCTAACAGTTCTGTGTAATTCTTGCCTATCGAGGCCTCTGCGCGTAAGCCAGAGGCCTCTCCTTTTCCCCTTACGACCATGCCGACCCAGATTGGACTCATTTCCCTTGGCTGCGCCAAGAACCTCATCGACTCCGAAATCATGCTTGGACACCTCCAGGATGAAGGCATGACCATCGTTCCCGACCCCGAGCTTGCCGATGCCCTCATCATCAATACATGCTCCTTTATCGATGTCGCCAAGGACGAATCTGTCGGAACCATCATTGAAGCCGTCAACGCCCGCCAGAAAGACCCGGCCCGCGAAAAACAAAAAATCATCGTCGCCGGCTGCCTTTCCCAACGTTTTCAAAAAGACCTCCCCGGCCTCCTCCCGGAAGTCGATGCCTTTATCGGTCTCGACCAAATCACCGACGTCGCCTCCATCATCCGCAAGACCCTCGAACGCGATCTCGAAGAAGATGGCTCGCTCGATACCGTCACCGCCAAGTCGCGCTACATTCCCGACTACACCACGCCACGATTTCGCCTCACCCCGAATCACATGGCCTACATTAAGATCGCCGAGGGCTGCAACCACACCTGCGCCTTTTGCATCATCCCCAAGATCCGTGGCCAACACCGCTCACGCACCCAGGATTCAATCGTCCGGGAAGCCAAGGGCCTCATCGCCCAGGGCGTGAAGGAAATTAACCTCATCTCACAAGACACCACCTACTTCGGCATGGACAAGTGGCAGGGCCTTGGTAATCGCCCCAAACCCACCTCCGGAGTCGATTCCACCCGTGGCGAGTCCCTGGCCTCTCTCCTAAAGGCTCTCAATGAACTCGAAGGCGATTTCTGGATCCGTCTCCTTTACACCCACCCGGCCCATTGGTCTGACGAACTCATCCAAACGATCGCCGAATGCCCCAAGGTTGCCCGCTATGTCGACATTCCCTTGCAACACATCTCCGACCATATGCTGGATAAGATGAACCGTAAGACCGACGGCAAATACGTCCGCGATCTCCTCCAACGCATGCGTGACGGCATTCCCGACCTCGCCATCAGGACCACCTTCATCACCAGCTTCCCCGGCGAAACCGAAGAAGACCATCAGGAGCTTCTCGAGTTCATCAAAACCTTCAAATTCGAGCGTTGTGGCATCTTCCAATATTCCAAGGAAGAAGGCACCCGCGCCTACAAAATGGAGGACCAGGTCCACCATGCCACCAAGAAAAAACGTCACCGTGAACTCTCATCGGCCATCGACGAAATCGCACAAGATGTCAACGAACGCCAACTGGGTGACAGCAAACGAGTACTGGTCGAAGAGGAAGGAATCGCCCGCTCCATGTGGGACGCACCCGACATCGATGGCCGTATTTTCGTCCCCATCGACTCAGAGGTCGGCGAATTCCTCGACGTGGAGGTCAGAGATCACCGCGGCTACGACCTCGTCGCCAAGTAGCACGGGCGTCCCGCCTGTATCCACTCCCGACGCACACAGGCGAGACGCCCGTGCTACCTCCGAGATATGCCGCACTTCCGCCCCATCCCGAGCGTCAATTCCATTCAGAAGAAAACACGCAATCTCCCCCACTGGCAAGTCTCTGGCTGCACCTACTTCATCACCTTTCGGCTCGCCGATTCCATTCCAAAAAGCGCCATCCTAAAATGGCGTCGTGAGCAACAGAACTTCCTACGCCACTTCGACGTCAAAGCCCCCGACGAACTTCCTGCTCGGCACCAGGAACAGTATCGCTCCCTCTTCGGAAAACCCTTCCATCAAACACTGGACCAATGCCACGGCTCCTGCTCCCTTCGTGAACCAGAGAACTCGAAGATCGTTGCTGACGCCCTCCAATTCTTCAACGACGAACGCTACCATCTGGGCGACTATGTCGTCATGCCCAATCACGTTCACCTCCTCGTCGAGCCACTTGAAGATCTCGAAAAACTTCTCCATTCATGGAAGAGCTTCACAGCAAAGGCAATCAACCGACTCCTCGATCAAACCGGACAATTTTGGCAAGAAGAAAGCTACGACCACCTCGTCCGAACTTCTCACGATCTGGAAAGAATCATCAACTACATTGCCGGGAATCCAGCGAAAGCAAACCTCTCCCCTCAAGCATGTCGATCCAACCAAGCCACCTGGACGCTCGGCACGAAAACGTAGCACGGGCGTCTCGCCTGTTTATCAACCTCCACGAAGCACAGGCATCCCGCCTACACCTGCCAGCAATACACAGGCGAGACGCCCGTGCTACTTATGCTAAGCATCCTTATACGATTGCACCACGAGTTCGCTGAGGAATTTATCGGGGTCCTTCACGGCAGTCTCGGTCAGAATGAATTCCGCCTGGCCGGTGTTCTTCTGGATGAGCTTAAGGCCAAACTGATAATCCTTAAAGTGCTGCCTCGCGACTTGGAACACGCTCCGCGCTTGCTCACTTGCCATCTTGACCAGGCATGCCACGGCATCATCTGACAGCTTGATCACCACGCCGTGCTTGTCCTTAAACTCGCGAATAAAGGCTTCCACCTCCTGTCGGGCTTTCTCAACGACCAGCTCCTGACCGAGTTCACGGTATCCCTTCAAGTGCTTTTCGCGATTGTCGATCAAGTCCTCATCGAGCACCAATTCGGTCACCGAAGTCCCCGGTAGCTCATATTTAAAATCACGGAGAATTTTTTCTCCCACCGTCATCAACCCCCGCGCTCCGGTCTTCTCTCCTTCGGCCAGCTCCGAGATTCTCTTAATGCCTGAATCCTTCACCTTAAGTTCAATTCCGTAGGCCTCAAATTCACGCTCATACTGCCTCAGTAAACTTCCTTCGGAGTATTTCAAAATCGCTTCGAGATCAGCTGCTTCAAGGTGCTCGCAGACCACCCGCACCGGGATTCGCCCGATGAACTCCGCTTCGAACCCAAAGTCGATGTAGTCCTGGGTCGTCACCTGCTTGAAGAGTTCGCCATCCATGGAAGGCTCGGCCTGCTCGGCTGAAAATCCAATCTGCGCCGCCTGGCTCCGCTTTCTTACGATCTTCTCGAGTCCGGAAAACGCTCCGCTCACGATGAACAAAATATGTTTCGTGTTCACGGTGTCCTTTTCCTTCTTCCCATTCTGCATATCCATCATTGCCATCATCTGGCCGCGCATGTCCTGGGGATTTCGCAACGGGACCTCGGTCTCCTCCATAAGCTTTAGCAAAGTCGTCTGGACCCCACGGCCACTGACGTCACGCCCGATCATCCCTCCGCCTCCGCTCGAAGCGAGTTTATCAATCTCATCGATGTAAATGATGCCATACTCAGCGAGAGAAACGTCACCATTCGCCTTTGCCACGAGTTCGCGAACAAGGTCATCAACATCTCCGCCGACATAACCGGTTTCGGAAAATTTGGTGGCATCAGCCTTCACAAAAGGCACACCGATCAACTCGGCGATATGTTTGACGAGGTAGGTCTTACCAACCCCGGTCGGCCCCACCACCATGACATTCTGCTTTTGCAGCTCAATTTTCTCACCGTTCTCCTCTTCCGCTCTCAGCGTCTTGACGTGGTTGTAGTGATCGCAAACCGCGATCGCGAGTGCCTTCTTGGCCTCATCCTGGCGGATCACAAAACGATCCAGGTGTGCTTTGATGTCCCGAGGCAGCAGATCGAACTGAAAAATATCATCAACCTCAGGATCCACCAAATCCACCTCGTCCGACTCCTCTTCACTGGTGAAGGGAGCCTCAGCCATACCCGGGAAGGAAAAGCCTTCTTTCCCCATCTTTCCAAACATTCCCTCGATCGTCTTACGGATCTCATCGGGATCCGGATATTTTGGTCCTTTGGGGCCGCCTTTGTCGTCGTCGCTCATGAAAACAATATCGGCGGCGATGAAATCGGGGCAAGGGTTGAATTCGACGAAACGAAAGTCGAACCGTTCTACCACAAGCTCGACTATTCGAGCGACAAGAGCCAAACTTCCAAGGCTCGTATCCTTCTATAAAGGCATAGAAAATCAACGACTTAGCAAGAATTTAGGGCTTGTCGACCCCTCGATCTTCGGTCATATCCTTTTCGATAAATGGGCATCGCCCCTTTCCCCCCTTTTTACGGTGCCCGAAGAAAGCTTGAATCAGCACACCATTTTTCTGGCAATAAGATAAAACCCCATCCCTTGACGCTCCATGCTCACTATTTCCTCAAGTAACGGAGAAGCCTTCTGCGACGGTCACACACGCCGCGGGTTTCTCAGAATCGGATCTCTCGGACTTGGGGGAGCCATGCTCCCGCATCTCCTTCAGGCCGAATCACAAAATGTCGGCAAGGCCCGTCCACACAAGGCGCTCATCAATATCTTCCTGGCAGGCGGCCCTCCGCACCAGGACATGTTCGACCTCAAGATGGATGCCCCCTCCGAAATTCGCGGAGAGTTCAAACCGATTGCCACCAATGTCGACGGCATCGAGATCTGTGAACTTTTCCCGCAACTCGCCAGAATGATGGACAAATTTTCGATCATCCGCTCGATGGTCGGCGCACACGGTGGACACGACGCCATTCAGTGCCTGACCGGCCGGACTCCGCGCGGTCCGCAACCTCCGGGAGGCTGGCCCAGCATCGGCAGCGTGGTTTCAAAACTCCAGGGTCAGGTCCATCCCTCGGTTCCGTCCTTTCTCGGTCTTTCACCCAAGTGCGGTCATGACGAGTGGGGCGACCCGGGCAAGCCCGGTTTCCTCGGACCATCGCACGCCGCCTTCGCACCGTTCCGGGGTGCCGGAAAAGACGACATGGTGCTCGACGGGATCAGCCTCGAACGCCTGCAGGATCGTAAGGCGCTTCTGGGCAGCTTCGACCGCTTCCGGCGCGACGTTGATTCATCCGGCGCCATGGAAGGAATGGATGCCTTCACCGAACAAGCCTTCGGCGTTCTCACCTCCAGTCGCCTTGCCGATGCCTTCGACCTGAGCAAGGAAGACCCCAAAACGGTGGAGCGTTACGGAAAAGGCACCGAAAAGCTCACCGCGGACGGTCCTTGGAAGCGACTTGATCAGTTTCTCATGGCACGCCGTCTCATCGAAGCCGGAGCCCGTTGCGTCACCCTCGGCTTCAGCCGCTGGGATTGGCACGGTGGCAACTTTAAGCGGGCCCGCGAAGACTTTCCACTCCTCGACCAAGGAGTCAGTGCCCTCATGCAGGATCTCGTCGATCGCGGGATGGACAAAGATGTCACCGTCATCGTGTGGGGCGAGTTCGGACGCACCCCAAAGATCAATCCCCAAGGTGGCCGCGATCATTGGCCTAAAGTATCGTGCGCCCTCGTTGGCGGCGGAGGAATGAACAACGGACAAGTGATCGGAGCCACCACGCGTGACGGTGGGGAAGCATCCGATCGCCCCGTCGAGTTCCAGGAAGTCTTCTCGACTCTTTATCACAATCTCGGAATCGACGCTCGTCGCACCACCATCGACGATCTTACCGGACGGCCTCGTTACCTCATCGAAAATCAGTTCGCGCCCCTTCCCGAATTAGTCGGGTAATTGCCACGTGAAAATCCTCACCATCTTATTCTGCGTTCTCTTTTCCGCAGCCTCCAACGCCTCTGCTCAGCAGGGTGAGGTGCCCGTCGAATCTGCGGCGGCTCCGAAACCCACTTTGACTTGGAACAAAACTGAGCCAGTCACTCTGATCGGCCCGCACGCCACACTGCAACTCGTCCTCTCCGCGACATCGGCGGACGGAGCAACCCGTGATGTCACTCACGCCGCAGATTTCAAGAGCCAACCGGAGGACGTCATCGATATCGATCCGAGTGGATTCTTACGGGTTCGCGGAAATGGCACCGCCACCGTCACGGCCACCATTGACGGCTCCACCAGTTCCCCCCTCTCCATCACGGTGCAACGCTTCGGCGAGAGCCTCCCGATCAGCTTTCCCAACGATGTCGTTCCCATTTTCACCCGCTTCGACTGCAACAGCGGCGGATGCCACGGCAAGGCCGATGGCCAAAACGGCTTTCGTCTCTCCCTCCTCGGATACGAGCCCGCCGAAGACTTCGAATACCTCGTCAAGGAGTCCCGCGGACGCCGTATCTTTCGCGCCGCTCCCGAGCACAGCCTTCTGCTCCTCAAAGGCAGTGGCGAACTGCCCCATCGGGGTGGTTCCCGAATGGAACGGGACAGCGATGCCTACAAACTCATCGTGCGCTGGATCCAACAAGGCCTCCCCTACGATCCCGAGAACGATCCCAGCGTGACACGTATCGCAGTTTCGCCGAAGGAATGCCTTACCCGTCCCGAAGCCCGTCAACAATTACGGGTCACCGCACACTTCAGCGACGGCAGCACCCGCGACATCACGCGCAGTGTTCAGTATGAATCAAAAGACGATGAAATGGCAGCGGTTAACGAGAACGGATTCGTCACGATGAAGGAACGCACCGGCAGCACGTCCATCATGATTCGCTTCCAGGAACACGTCGACGTCTTCCGCGCGACCATTCCCCTGGGAGCCCCCACCGACAACTTTCCGGAGCCTGCCAACTTCATTGATGAACGCATCCTTGCCGAATTAAAGACCCTCGGTCTGCCTCCTTCAGACCTCTCTGATGACGCCACCTTCGTGCGGCGCGTCACCCTCGATATTGCAGGCCGCCTCCCGACCCTCGCCGAATCCAATCTCTTTCTCGCCAATCCCGACCCAGCCAAACGGCCCAAGTTCTGTCTCTTATACACATCTCCGAGCCCACGAGACCGAGGCTGATCT
>CAJXVQ010000049.1 GCA_913060685.1 uncultured Verrucomicrobiales bacterium | reverse complement strand
ATCTACACAGAGTAGATCGTCGGCAGCGTCAGATGTGTATAAGAGACAGCTCGTCTCGCAACAACAACAACAACAACGATGTTGTTGACGAAAGGTAACGGAGTCGTGGAAGAGTTTGTTGACCGGGCGACGGTACATGGCGGACATCACCTCCCCGGGGGGATCGTCGAGTCGGTTCGGCTCGCGAGCGTCCACGTTTGACACGGCCGCGTCACCGGGCGCCGCCGGCCCGGGCAACGCGCGCAACTTCGCGGTGATGCTTTGGCAGGACAACGTCATCACGCAACAGGCGGCAATCGCCGGTTCGAACGATTCCGGCACGGGCTACATCATCGACTTCCTGGCCGCGCCGGCGGTTTATGAGGCCCCATCGCAAAAGACCGGGGCCGGGGACGGCATCAGAATCGAGGTCCTGCGCGCTACGGATAACACCGTCTTGCACAACTTCGTCCACCAGCCGGGCGCCTTTGTTGGAACCCCCGGGAACCTCGGTCTCAGCCTCGGGAGTTTTACGTATGCCGGCGACGGCAGCGGCGACATCAAGTTCCGCATCGGCCCCTCGGCATTTAACGCCGGTCGCTTCGGCGGCGCGATCGATGATCTGCAACTCTCGCTCGCCACTCCGGTCTTCGAAGGCTACCGCACCAACCCTGCGGTTTACGTCACCGGGCAAACGATTGCAGCCAACGAGCCCTTGAACGTCAGCGGCGTTGCCAGCGGTTTCACCATCGCACCCGAACTGCCTGCTAATCTCACGATGAATCCAACGACCGGCCTTATCACGGGCACGCCGACCGTGGACTCGCCGAGCACCGATTACACGGTCACGGCCTCGTTTCCCGCGGGCGGAGATCAGGTGGTGACGCTCAATCTCACTGTGCTCGCCAACTCGACGCTCACTGGATACTCAAGAAACCCCGCGACCTACATCGCCGGGGTGCCGATCGCAGCCAATGCACCGGAAGTGATCGGCGCAGTGCCAAGCAGCTTCGCGATCACCCCGGCTTTACCTCTGGGTCTCGCACTCAACCCCGCCACAGGGCTTATCAGCGGCACGCCTGCGACTGCTTCCGCCGCGGCCAACCACACGATCACCGCAAGTTTCACCGGCGAGCCAAACTCGAGCTTCGATTTGTCTGTCGAAGTCATCGAGTTCGCCTCCACGCTACTGATTTCCGAATTCGTAGCCAGCAACGATGCGAATCTCGACGGCGACGGCAACGGGTCCGACTGGATCGAGATTCACAACTTCGGTGCCGCCGATATTGATCTCGCTGGCTACTATCTCACTGACCGCTCTCACAATCTCACCAAATGGCCGTTCCCGTCAGTGCTCGTCCCGGCAGGTGGGTATCTCGTCGTGTTTGCCTCGAACCAGCCTGTCGATGACTACGTTGATGCCGGTAGCAATTTGCACACGAACTTCTCGCTCTCGGCGAGCGGTGAGTTTCTTGGGTTGATCGAGCCGGACGGGGTGACAATCGCGCATTCCTACGCGCCCACCTTCCCGCCGCAGGTGACCGACATCTCCTACGGAGTCGCTGCCGACCTGACCACTGTCGGCTTCTTCAATACGCCAACTCCAGGCACGGCGAATCCCGCAGCGCTTTCCGAGTCGGGGCCTCTAATTTCCCTGGTCATCGATAGCCCGCAGCCGATCCCGGGCGACACCGATGCCATCGTGATCACCGCGCAGGTCGATGAGTTTCTCACGCCGATCGCGTCGGTCACCCTGCACTACCGCGTGATGTTCGGCGGCGAAGTTGCGCTGCCGATGAGTGATTCCGGCGGCGGATTGTTCACCGCCACTATCCCGCACACCGCCTCCGCGCCGGGCGACATGGTGCGTTGGCACGTGACGGCGGAGGACACGGCTGGCGAGACGCGCCGCGAACCGCCGTTCCTGGCCACCACCAATTCGCCCAAGTATTTCGGCACAGTCATCGCCGACCCTGCCGCCGCTTCAGCCTTGCCAAGCTTGTTCTGGTTCACCGCCTCTCCGGGCGCGGCTGGCACGCGCACAGGCACCCGCTCGTCGGTCTCATTCGACGGGCAGTTTTACGACAACGTGTTCACCCGGGTGCGTGGCGCATCTTCGGAAAGGGTGTCCAAGAAGTCCCTTAAAATCGATTTCAACACGGGTCACCATTTCCGATTCTCCCCCGACGCGCCGCGTGTGAGCGAGATCAATATTAACTCGACGTTTCAGGACAAAGCCTACATCCGCCCTCAGCTCGCTTTCGAATCCTACGCCAACGCGGGAGTGGTCGGCAGCGATGCTGCCACCTGGCGTATTCAGCAAAATGGCTCGTTCTTCAGCGTCGCCAATTTTGTGGAACAGATTAACGCTGATCTGTTAGACAGGAAAGGGCTCGATCCGGAGGGCGCTCTTTATAAAATGTTCAATGGTGTCTCCTCATCGACTTCCGGCGTTGAAAAGAAAACTCGCCGCGACGAAAACAACGCCGACCTGCAGGCCCTGGTCGATGGCGTTCGCCCCTCCAACCCCAACCGCGCAGCGTTCCTTTTCGACCACATCGACATTCCGTCGATGATCAACTACGCCACTGCCGGAATCATCTCGCAAGACTTCGATCGATGGGCCAAGAATTTTTACGTTTACCGCGACACCAACGGGTCGGGCGAGTGGCGGCAGATCCCCCACGACAAAGATCTGACCTTCGGCAACCGCTTCTTCGACGACGAGATTAGCGGAGACGGATTTTCATTCGAATCAGGAATTCCCGCAACGCGCCGTCGCGCCCACCCGTTCCAGGGAGCCGCGCAACACGCCTGCTGTGGCGCGCCCAACCTGATGATCGACATTCTCGTCACCAATCCACGCACCCGCGAGATGTACCTGCGACGATTGCGGACCTTGATGGACGAGCAACTCCAGCCACCAGGCACGCCGACCGGAGAGCTCTTTTTTGAAACGAGGATCGACGAGTTGGCCGCCGCTATCACGCCCGACGCGGCTTTGGATCTCGCCAAATGGGGAGCCATCTACGGCGGCGTTCGTGATTTCCCGACTGCGATCTCCTTGCTCAAGAGCGACTACCTCGATGAACGTCGAACCTATCTTTACACAACCCATGCCGAGGGCGGCCCCGCCGGAACCGTCGGGATCCCGGTCGCCCAGCCGTCTGGCGTACCGCTTGCAATCGGAATGATCGAATTCAGCCCGGCCTCCGGCAATCAAGCGGACGAGTTTGTGCAGATCACCAACCCCAACAGTTTCGCCGTCGACGTTTCGGGCTGGACGGTCGAGGGCGGAATTGAGCACACCTTCAAACCGGGAACTGTGATTCCGTCGAACGCCACCGGCCTGCCGCTCCACCTCTCGCCAAGCGTCAACGCTTTCCGCACCCGGGGAACAGCGCCGACCGGCAATGAGGAAAACCTTGTCCAAGGCAACTACAGCGGCCAGCTCTCGGCGCGCGGCGAGACCATCACCATCCGCGACACAGACGGCAGCGTCGCAGCCTCGACGACTTACCTTGGTGCGCCGAACGACGCGCAGCAATTCCTGCGCATCACAGAGCTGCACTACCATCCGGCGGATCCAACCGCTGCGGAGTTCGGTACCGGGTTCACCAATGATGGCGAGTTCGAGTTCGTCGAACTGAAGAACATCGGGCCGGCCGCGATCGACATCGGCGGCGTACGCTTCGAGTCGGGAATCGAGTTCGTCGTTCCCGGCGGAACGATGCTGGCACCGGGCGAGCATAGCGTGGTCGTCAGCAATCAGAGCGCCTTCGAGGAGCGTTACGACAACGGTGTCAGGATCCTCGGCCAATACACCGACCGCCTGAGCAACAACGGCGATGAGGTGCTACTGCGCGATGCCGTCGGCGAAAACATTCTCAAGTTCACCTACAACGACCTTTGGTATCCGGCGACCGATGGCGATGGTTACACGCTGGTAATCCTCGACGAGAGCGCCGACTGGGGAGCCTGGGATCTTGCTAACAGCTGGGGCATCGGCGGGCCATTGCACGGCAGTCCCGGAGCTGCGAATAGCGCAGTCATCCTGCAGCAATACGAGGGCTGGTTGAATCAGCACTTCAGCACCGCTGAAATCGACGACCCGCTGGTCTCAGGACCCGACGCCGACGCCAACAGCGATGGTTTTTCCAATTTCCATCACTACGCCTTCGGCACCGATCCGCGTGCAACCGGCGGTATCGCCGAGGCCCTACCGAGCATCGCTTTCAACGGAGTGTCGCTCGAGTTCACCTATCGCTTTCGTAATCCCGCTCTCGATCTCGAGTTCATCGTCGAGGAGTCGAGCGATCTGCGCTCCTGGACGGAGGCGACAACCGAGCAAATCGGGTCCGAAAGTGATGGCGAGATCACCACGATTACCGTGCGAATCCCTGCTTCCGAAGCAGGAGTGCCAATCCGTAGATTTGTGCGGGTCGCGGCGAGGCCGAAGTCTCCTTAGGATCGTGTGGGTGGGTTCAGTCCGTCGTCAACCGTATGCGTAGACGAGGACTTTGGTGATCCCTCCTTCTGCCGTTTGACCAATCAATCCAGAACAGCCCTTTTCACCTCTGCATCTGGTTGTTCCTTCTTGGCCGGAGGTGTTTTCCCGGTCAGCAGATTCTCGAATCTGCTCCATCAAAGTCCTCCCTCGTCAACAACTCGCTCAAATTGCGCCCCCTTTTTCAGTGCCCTCTTCATGACAATCGAAGCAGTAGTGCTCAAGGATCTCGGTCGCCTGATCCTCGGCTGCCCCGGCGTGGGAGCCCAAGATGGTTCGGACGCATAGGGAAAGAAACCCTACCATCATTCGCTTAGTCATCCATCGATTCATCCGTCTTCTTTCCATTAAATAATTAATCAGTGCTGCACCAAATCATGCATGGCCGCACGGGTCTATTTCCCCTTGCCTGACATGGTGTAGTCCAGCGAGAACTTGCTTTTGGGGCGTATGAGGAATTCATCCAGGACAGGCGAATAGGTCTGGACCTCAATCGTGTTTTTGTCGGGACGGAACGTCATGATGCGAAGGAAACCGCTGCCGGCCTTGATTCTGGGAAGATCGAAATACCAGTAATCCGCCTGAACCTGGTGCACCACATTTCCATGTTTGCCCCGACTGGTGAGCCGATTTTCAAGAGCGTGCCCGGAAAGGACCAGGAAGATGTTCTTGTGCCGACTGACGAATTTCTCCCAGATTGATTCTCCTGAATTTCCTTTGACCGGATAGTGGTCGGAAACTGATCGCTGCCATTGTTTTGAGGTGAGATAGCTGTGCGTCACGACGATGGTCCGGCAATCCGAATGCCCGGCAACAACCGTGTTTGCCCATGCAAGGGTTTCATCGCGAGGCTTGAACTCCAGCGTGAGGATCAGGAACTTTATTCCCCCTGCTTCCAGAAACAGGAAGTAATTCTCGATCTCCCCTTCTTTACGAAAGTGCCGACTCTCTTTCTTACCGAAATGGGAGTCATACAAAGGGTTCTTCGTGAAACGGGTCGGAGGAAAATAGGACCCAAAATGGCTTGTGCGGGAGTGGCTGGTCTTTCGGTCTTTTGGGGAATAACCCATGTCGTGATTTCCCGAACACAAAATGTAGGGAACATGGTCGTCAATCGTCTTGAAAGCGGCATCGGCGATCTGCCACTCTTCATCGTGCTCGGTTTGGGTAATGTCCCCCACATGGACCGCCATCGCGATGTTCATCTTCTCCTTGTTCTTCTTGATCCATTCGGTCTGTTTGAAAAAACAGGCGCGCTGATCCCCAATGCCCGGCCAGTGCTTCTGCGTCTCCTTGTGCCGGGTATCGGCGTAGCCCTGTGTGTCCGGCAGAACAATCAGCGTAAAGAAATCGGGAGTCTGTTCCGATTTCTCATCTCCCGGAGTGGCCGGTTTCTCCGCAGCCGTTACTCTGATGGCAAGAAACACCATAAGGATCAGAACGTATCTCATTGTAGATTCTTGCTAAGGATTTGCTTTTGGGCTGGAGCGTTTTGGGTCGCCGTTGAGAGGAAAAAAGGGCGTAATCAGGCTCTGATCTCCGTCATTTCGCCCGTGCTGTCGGCGAATTTTTGCGTCGGGGTCTCCACCGCATTGAGCATGGAGACAAACAAGTTCGACAGCGGCACTTTTTTCTCACCCTCGAAAGAGTGCAGATTGCCGTGCTTGAAGCCCAGGGCATTACCGCCGGCCACCTGAATCGGGTAGTTCTTGGTGCTGTGTGAGGCATGCGGGTGGGCAGACCCCCAGAGAACAACGGTCTGATCGAGCATATTGCTATCACCTTCAGGGGTGTTGCGCATGCGCTCGAGGAAATAGGCGTGTTGCTTGGCCCGCCAATTGTCCCATTGTCCGGACTCGATTGGTCGCTTATGGGCAATGTCATGGGTGGCCCCTTTGTATCCCAAGGTATAGGTTGCGTAGTTCCACAACTCGGTGCCGCTGGAGTGCTCGCTCTCCAACATGAGTGAAGCAAAACGCGTCGAGTCGGTCTGCAGAGCAAGATACAACAGATCATACATGCAGCGGGTATATTCCTCCGGATTTTTGTGCGTCACCTCAAGATTGAGACCCTTGGTATCGACATTCGGCAGTGACTGGTGCGTCCACTGGCTGGTTCTCTCCACGCGTTTCTCCATCGCACGGATCGAATCCAGATACTCCTCCATCTTCTGCTGGTCTTCCCTGCCCAGCCTGCCGCTCAGCCGCTTTGAGTCATCCATCATGAGATCGAGGACACTGGCTTCGCGCTTGAGATCGGCGCGAACTTGTTCGATGCCTTTTCCGGCGTAGGGATTGAAGAGACGATTGAAAATTTCCTGCGGTTTGTGCATCGACGGGATCGGCTGTCCGGGGCCGGAGTGGGATAATGTCTTACAACTCCCGTACGAACCCGTGCCCCCTTCCGTGCCCAATACCAACGATGGATAGCGGGTCTTGTGGCCATTCACCTTGGCAGCGAGTTGATCGATGGAAATGTTGTTCGTTTTCTCATGACCCGACATGTTGGCTCCGGTGGCGAAGACATCACCACTGCTGTGACCGCCCAGCCCGAAGCCACCCGCGTGGTCGAGGCCTTTGAGATAACTGACAGAATCCTTAAAGGGAGCAAAGGGTGCGGACGACTCATTAAAGCTGAGTGGACCGGCATCTTTGCATGGCCACCAGTTCCAGTCGTGGTGCGAGCCATCCTTAGTGCGCGGATCATAAACACCGTATGCGATATAGCTCACGACCATCCGCTTCGGCAGTGCTTTTCCCGCAGCGGCCCGGCCCCATGACATGCCGTTGAGAAACGGGAGTGCCAGCGCCGCTCCGCCGCCTTTGATTAAATCACGCCGATTGATGTGCCAGGATTTTTGTTTCATGGTGTTATTTTCCTTTCGTTTTGATGCCTGTAAATGTCCCGCTTTGACAGATCGATACGATCATGTCCTTCAATTTGTAATCGTTCTTTTTCGCCAGTTCGAGCAAACGCTCCACCTCGAACCTGTCACGGTAAGTGAGCTCCCGGGCAATGCCATAAGTCATCAGCCTGCGTATGACGTTTTGGGAAATCTCATCCTTGCGATCCTTAAGTAAATAAGTTTTGAGTTTCTCCATGCCATCGACCTCGGGGCCGTGTGGTACACGCGAGGAGGCATCAACCTCGACCTTGAAAAGCGTTTTTAAATACTCTTTATACCCATCAAGAGTTTTGTCTGCCTTATGGTTGAACCCCCTGACCCTGGCTCCATCTTTCGGAACGAACGGCTGGTATTTTCCGATCGCGCTGTAGCGTTCAAAGGGAATACCCCAAGGGTCGAGGCGCACGTGACAATCGTAGCAGCTTTCCTTGGTCCGGTGCAGAGCCAAAAGATCCTTGATGGATGATGACTCGTCGGCAGAGTCACCGGCAGAATCCGAAAGCGCCGGGACCTCAGCGGGCGGCGGTTTGACTTCGTCACCGAGGATCGCCTCACGCAGCCACACCGCACGGTAGATCGGATGAGGCGCTGATCCGGTGGAGTTTCCGATCAGGACCGAACCTTGGGTCAACAACCCGCCCAGCCGATGCTCAGGCTTGATCGAAACAGGGCGCAAACCCAGCCCCTTCACACCCTCGACACCATAATGCACGGCCAGCCGCTCATTCAGATAGGCAAAGTCTGAATCCACGATATTCAGGACACTCGCATTGCGCTTAATCAGCTCGCCGATGAAACCAATGGTTTCCTCTTCCATGTCATCACGGATCGTCGGCCGAAACGATATCTCCTGGCCGCGTCGTTCCCCAATATGAACCGTGTAAAGGAAGCGCGGGAAGAGATCCCTGTTGATGTTCACCGTCTTCATCTTGGCAATGCTCAGCCACTGGGTGGTAAAATTCCCAACGAAATCTGCCGACCGTTTGTCTGCCAGAAGACGGCGCGCCTGAGCCTCGATGACAGCCGGATCTGCCAGCTTGCCCTTGGCGGCCAAGTCCAAAAGTTCCTGATCCGGCATGCTTCCCCACAGGAAGTAGGACAGACGGGAAGCGAGTTCATACTGCTTGGTCCCCGGGCTATCTCTGATGACGGTGTGATAGAGGAACTGGGGCGAAATTAGCACCGTGGTCAAGGTCTCACGCATCGACGCCTCAAGCGTGTCGAACTCCGCATTGTAGATTTTGTAAATTGCGTAAAAGTGGTCCACTTCGTCTCTGGCGACGGGGCGGCGGAATGCTCGCTCCATGAAACGCCCAATCACCTCATAAGCATACTGACCTGTATCGGTTTTACGCTGAGGTGATTTGAAAAGGATTCTCGTGTGGTGCTCCGGTGGCCAGACGTCTACGACCGGAGCATCGAACTCAAGCGATGTTAAAACCACCCGAGGTGCCTCGAGGCTCCAAGAGGCATCGAACCCGCTCTTGCGATGATCATTGAGCTCTCCATTATCGAAGAGGTTCTGGGCCGTGATTGTAATACTTGGAGGCTGCACGCCCCTTTTGGTGGATCGACTCGGTTGCACCGGGATGTTCTCAATGCGTCCGCGAAATTCAAATTCCTGAAGATCATCCGGGCTATTTGTGAGGTGAACGGTTCCAATAGGCTGGTAGACTCCGGTGCCAGCGTCAGAACGAAGATCTGTCCCCATGACCAACCGCAGCGGAACCTCTTCGAAGCCCGGAGGGAGCTTCCCTGCGGCCTTGATGCGGATCCTGAATTCCCCCGTCGCCGGCCAACTTTTCAATCCAACCGTGCGGTTTCCAACCCCGGGCCCCTGATAAACTGCCATTTCCGCCTGAGTCAGCCCCGCCTTGCCCACCTTTTTGGCATCCCATTTCGCACTGGTCTGGTGTAATATCGGCTTCGCCGGATCAACGATGGCGCTGGCCATCGCCCGACGCGCGCTCTCTTTATAGCGCAGCAACTGATCCGGGCCGATCATCATAAACTTCGCCGTGTTGTTGAAATGATAGGGCTTTTCCGGATCTGCAGGCAAGTTCCCGGCAAGCTCCAACTCGAAACCCAGTAGATCACGCATGGTATTCTGATACTCGAAATTCGTGAGCCGCCGGGTCGTTGTCGCAGTCGCGACCTTGCTCTCCTGTTTGACATAATCCCGCAGACCGGATTCGATCCACTTCACCACGGCAGCGCGATCGGACGCGCTTGGTTGATCCTCTTCCTCAGGCGGCATGTCCACGTGCTCGAGCGCATCGAGTATGGTTTCCCAGCGTTCAAGTTCCTGCCCGGCAGCGAGATCGCCGTCCAGGCTGTGCACCGTGATTTTACCTTTGCTCTTATCCGGTCCGTGGCACTCAACACAATGCGCCTTGAAAAATGGTTTGATGTGGGATTCGAAGCCCGCTTCTCCTTGCGGGATCTCAGCCACAGCTGGTTTTCCATCTGATGAGGTCACAGTTGTGCCAGCATCGGGATTCGTTTCTGCGATCAGGATGCCAGCAAGTAGCGTGCAACCTCCAAGCATCAGTGCCAGGGGAGCTGAATTGGTGCGGTTTTTTTTCAATTGATTACCAGGGATTTACTTTGGGAGGGGCCGTTCAGTTTTTCGTAGATGCGGCAGATTAGGTGCCTTTCAAACGAATCTCTCTCCGATCACCGTGCTGCGTGTGTTTGCGGTTGAGGCAGTGCAACTCCAGGTCAGCAGAAGCTTCGGTGAGCTTCATATCGACCCAGCCATGCGCATGGCCTTTTCCGAAATAGTAGCTCACTGCCGGTTGGTTAATGAGATGGAGATGGTCCCGTCGATCATGCTGCCACTCATGCGTGTGGCCATAGAAATAGGCCTTGGCCTGTTTTCGTTCGGCAAGAAGTTCCAACAAAGACGATCCATCACGCATCCCCTTGATGGGACGCACTCCGCGGTTGGGATACGGGTTGTAGTGACCAAAGATGAGGGCTGGCTTATCCGCTCCTTCATCGAGTTGTTTGGCGAGCCAGATCAACTGTTTGTCTCCCAGGCTTCCCTTTCCTGAATCCAGCAGGACGAGATTCGCGTGCGGTAGTTCAATCACGCCCGCCTGAACGCCCATCTGCTCTTTTTTCAGGAACGGGATCAATTTCCACAAATTTTTACGATTGTCGTGATTGCCGATCGTCACGTGAATGGTGATGCCCGCGGCACGAACCGGCTCCATAAGCCCGAGAAACTGTTGATACTCGGCTTCACTTCCATTGCCGAAGGTGCAGTCGCCGTTGACGATCAGATGAGCGGGTCGAGGATGGAGTGCGATGACGCTTTTGGCCGTCCGGACAAGGCAGTTCGCGATATGCACGCTTTCATGCTCGGACTCCTTGACGGGCGAACCAGGCCACTTTGTCCCCGGGTAAACTCTATTTGGATCGGCACTGATGTGCGTATCTGCAAGCAAAGCAACGCGGTTTGGGTCCAACCCAACACGTTCGCTATCCTCGGTCGCCAACGCGCGAGACGTGATCATCGTAGTGCCGCCAAGAGCGAGCGAGCCCTTAACGAATTGACGACGAGTGATCGGCGGAAGAATGATTGGCATTTTCTTGCCCGGAGTTTGCGTTTTACGTGAGACGTTGTCGAGAGGGGAGAAGTCGAGCGATCTGCTCTTCTGGACGGCCAAGCAATCCAAAACGACTCTTTTCATCGTGCCGTGGTGGAAGACGTTCATTTTGAGAAACTTGCCGATCACTAAACAAAACTGGAGGGATGGTGCGCTGGGGTGGCATGAACGCAGCAAGTGTATTGAGCCTTATTTTGGCCTTGGCAGCTCCACTGAGTGGAACGGAGCCCCCGGTGGACGGCGCACGAACTCCAAAGACAAGCGGGAAATCCGAGGAGGTGGGAGCTTCCTCGGAGGTCTTGGATGCCTGGCTGGACGCAGCCCTAAAGGGGAACTTCAAGGCCTTGGCCGGGGGCGCAACCGGCATGAGCAAGGTGGAACTCCAGAAATTGGAGGAGAGCGGCTGGAAGGCCTACGAGTCAGCGGCGACGAGGGCTGGCTGGAACAAGGACATCTTGCCGACACCCCTTGCGATTGAAGAGATGACGAAACTGCCCAAAGAAAAACAAACTCGTTTACAGGCGGGCGTGCTGAAGTCGGACGGGAAAGAGATGCCCTATGTTTTCGTCGCGAGAGGAGTGAAACCGGCAGGCGGGTGGCCCTTGTTCATCTCCATGCACGGCGGGGGCAAGTTCCACGGCCCGACCAAGGAAAAACCCGGGCCGCATGGATGGAAAGTCAACAGCCGCGAGTGGCAAACCCAGGTTCAATTAAGCGCCATGGTCTACAAGCCTGCAGGCCTCTACTTTGTACCACGGATGGCTGACGACAATCTCGGCCGCTGGTGGCACAAGCACAACATCGAGATCTTCACCCGCATGATTAATCGGGCCATTCTATTCAATGAAGTGGATCCCAATAAGGTCTATCTTATGGGAATCTCTCAAGGTGGATATGGGAGTTGTCATCTCGGACCCTACATGGCGGATCTTTTTGCGGCAGCCGGACCGATGGCCGGAGGAATGATGACAGTGACTGAAAACCTACGAAACCTGCCGTTCCGATCCGACATCGGGGAATTTGATACCGCTTACAAGCGAATCACGCTGGCAAAAGAACTGCACGACAAGATCGATAGCCACCGCAAGGATGATCCTGACGGCTACGAGAATCTACTCGCGATCCAGAAAGGAAAAGGTCACGGAATTGACTACTCCCTGTCTCCCAGCTGGTTGATCGAGCACACTCGCACCCCTCATCCGGACCGGGTGGTGTGGCGTAGTCGTGAGAAGCAGGGACTCTATCGGAAGAGCTTCTACTGGCTGTCTCTTTCCGATTCCCCCGAGCGAGGCGAGGTGAGTCTGGTGGCTTCCATCGACAAAAAGACCAACACGATCCAGGTACACGGAGAGGAAGTGCTTCCCCCCAAGGAAAAGGGCGGAGAATCGATCCGTCGACCGCTGACCACACTGAATGTGGTGGTGCATTTGAACGACACCTTGGTCGATCTCAATCGAGACGTAAGGCTCCTTTACAACGGGAAGCAGGTCTTTCGAGGCAAGGTGAAACGGGAGCAAGGAACGCTCATGCGGAACCTCGTAAAGCGGGGTGATCCAAACTATGCCTTTCCGGCCGAAATTGTGATCGAAACTTCGATCTAATGAGAAGCCTTGCTCCGGGAAATTCGAGTTTTCCGGGAGAATCTTGATTCTGGTTGGCGTCGAGCGCTTGATACCATGAAAATCGTTGCCAATCTCTGATAGATTCAGGAAACGCTCCGGCATCATCTCGCCAATTCCCCCACCTCCGAAAACGATGATCCCCCTGGCACCCCCTCCGTCGGCGAAAATTCTCCTTGTTCCCGCGCGTCCCAAACCATCCACCCCGGCAGACCATCAATGAATGCCCCCCCGATGACGTCCTCAAACGCCCCAACTCAAAAGCAATTTCTGTCCCCCCTCTCGGGCTCGCCCTGGGTGAGACATCAATGAAACTTCCAGTTTTATAAGAGCTTGGAAAGCAAATGCCAGGTCAGCGACTTGTTCCGATTTCCCGGCCCACCCCGGACATCACATCTCAACGAAAGCTCTCGCGATCATATCATTGAGCTGTCTAATCCGAGCTCCGGTGGGCAGGCGTGCCTTACTCATCGCGTGACTCCAAAATCTTGGAAATCTGCGTCTTCAGCTCATCCAGGCCCTCTCCCTCCATCGCCGAGATGGGGATGATGGGCACTTTGGGGAAACGGTTTCTGAAGTAGCCCAGGTTCTCCTCGGCACCTTCGAGATCCATCTTGTTGGCGACGACCATCCAAGGGAATTTCGAGAGCTCCTCATCGTAGAGTTTGATCTCGGTCCGGAGGGTCTGAATGTCCTCGATTGGGTCACGCATCTCGCTCCCGGCGATATCGACGACAAAGAGTAAAACGCGACAACGGGTGATGTGGCGGAGGAACTCATGTCCCAACCCACGGTTATCGTGAGCTCCCTCAATCAGGCCGGGGATATCGGCGACAGTGCAGCGTTGCTGGCGGGCCAAGGTCACCACCCCAACCTGTGGGGTGAGCGTGGTGAAGGGATACGAAGCCACCTTGGGCTGCTTTGCTGAGATCTTGCCAAGGAGAGTCGATTTCCCAGCATTGGGAAAGCCGACAAGGCCGACATCAGCGATGCGACGCAGCTCGAAGTAGAAGATTCCTTCATCACCTTCGGTGCCGAGTTCACGCTCCTGCGGGACTTGGTTGGTCGGGCTGCGGAAGTGGAAGTTCCCCCGGCCGCCCTTCCCGGGTTCAAGAAGAACGAACTCCTGGCCTTCTTCGGTGAGATCACAAACGGGAACCAAATCCACGCCTTCCTCGCTGCGCTCCATCGCGACAGCCTCCATCACTTCGGTGGCAGGGCTACGATAGACCACGGTGCCAGGCGGGACCCGGCCGATCTTGGTTTTACCATCACGACCGTGGCGTTTCCAGCTCTGGCCATGTGCGCCATCCTCAGCGAGCAATTTAGGATCGTAGTGGAAGTTGCGGAGGTTGTCGGTATTACCATCCACAATGAGAACGACCTTTCCACCATCGCCGCCGTCACCGCCATCGGGACCGCCACGGGGGACGTATTTTTCCTTACGAAAACTCACCACGCCGTGACCGCCGTCTCCGGCGCGGCAGTGAACGCGAATGTGATCGACGAATGACTTATCTCTCTTCATGAGCTAATTTTTCCAAAGGTGTTCATTAGTGAGACTTCAAGGGCGAGAGCCTCAACGACATTCGTTTCCAACAAGCGTCGCAGCTCCTCCATGGCCGCAACCCGTCGCAATAGCACGTCTAAATCTTCATTCTCAACCGCTTCTTTCATCACCTCGGTATATTCCGGGAACTCAAGCCCCTCCCCTCCGGCCTTCAATCGCAGCAAATCGCCCACCCACGCGTGGATTGTCTCGATCATCAATGACCTCTCGCCAAGGTAGTCTGCCGAAGCCTGGGCGAGGTGGATTTTCTCACGATCGTCCATCCATTTGGCATCGACGATCTTCTGATACTTGAGCTTCTCCTCCTTAAAGATGGCCGCGTATTCTTTCTCGATCTCCACCTTGCGCGTCCGCAGGAGATCTTCGAGTCCTGCTTTCACCGCGAGGCCGGATTCCAATTCGCCAATTCCCTCGCGGGTAACTTTCTCCAACATTGGCAGGATGCGCTTCACTTGCTCCGGCTTTTCGGCACCCGGGGCGGGTGCCAAGGCGATGTGCACGCAGCGGGACCAGATGGTCGCGAGAAGTTTCTGGGGTTCGCTGGAAAGAAGGAGCAGCAAACTCTCGCGAGGAGGTTCCTCAAGGGTCTTTAAGAAGGCATTGGCGGCGGAATCTCCCATGCGGTCGGCATCGACAATAATGCCAATTTTCCAGGTCCCCTCGGGCGATGACTGGTTCATCATCTTCTCAAGCGCGCGGATGTCATCAACCGCGATCAAACGAGACTTCGAACGGGGTCTCACCACGCGGATGTATTCCCCCTCTTGCCCGGCGAGTGATGGCGCCACGGTCTCGACCGGTTCTCCCCACAAGTCATCACCGTCATCCTTGGGACCATTCAAAAGATGGCCCATCTCCGCTGCAAGCTGCTCCTTTCCGCTCCCCTTGGGACCCGTGACGAGAAAAGCATGGGCCAAGCGGCCACGCTCGTGCGCTGCCGCGATCAAATCAAAGGCCTTGGCCACCGTAAATGCCATGCGCGGAAGCTATCCCGAGCAGGCAGTACCGGCAAGACTATGTCTCGTGATATCCCCCCTTCTTTACTGGCTGGTCACCTTTAAGCGGAGGTAGTGCTCACCGCCTTCGATCGGGACGGGGTGACGGAAAGTCGAGGTGATCGAGCCGTCAGGGTTAACAATATCGGGAAGAATAGGAAGACCGCCCCCGCTCCAAAGATCCAGATCATTGCTGATCTCTGCTGTGAAGACGACTGCTCGCTCTCCGGCTGACCGGGTGAAGGACAGGGTGAGAAAATGCTCACCATCGATCTCTTGTAGGGCTGACTGAAGCACACCCGGGGAGCTCGAATTCACAAGAGGAAGCGACCCGAGAGCGAACTCGAAAAAGTTGCTCCAGCCATCGCCATCCGGATCTTCATCCGGCCCTGAGATGGTAAGATCGGCAAGCTCGGCTGCGGTAAAGATCCCGGATTGCCACCCAGCGAAGTCTAGACTTCCTTCCGGCAAGCCTCCGGGAGATGCCGAGGCCCGCCAGTTCGAGCCCTCGCCATGATCAGCGGCAGAATGAATCACCTGAATCGAGTGCCCATCAAGAGCAGAGAGATCCGGCCAAGGCGATCCTGTTTCAAATTCAAACTCGTGAATGATGGCGTCGTCCGCTCCGATCAGCCGAAGTTGCTCGCCCCCGTTTGAGAGCTGACCTCCAAACTGACCTGCAATGAGATGGTCAAATCCGCCTCCGTAGCGAAAGCGGAAGGCCTCCGGATTTTTTACCAAGATCACCTTCCCGCCGGGCCCAAGGACTCGCAGGGTTGATTCCGAAAAATCAAAGGTAATGCCATCGGTAAACCGAACCGGTCCCAGATCGAGAGTCGCTGCCGAGAAGTTTTCCAGACGAATGAACTCGAAAAGATCTCCGTCGTTGAATCCCGCATCTTGCTCGGCCTGACTTGCCCCAAGCGGATTGTAGAGCATCTCGCTGATGGCAAGATTTTCGTCGGTCGCAGGGACCGTATCAACCGTAAACTCCGCCGAGGTCACAGCACTCCACTCCCCATTTTTAAAACTCCGGGCTTTCAAAATGAGAGGACCGTCAACGATGACCGGCAGATTGGCCCCATCCACCCGTTGTCCGGCAAGCTCGAGATCCAATGCCATATCGCTATTTCCCGGACTGTTGTGCAGTTCAATTGCAATCACATTCATGCCATTGATCAGGAAAGCTGGGTCAAGAGAGAAGGTGGTGTAATCGCCCTCATTCCCATCATCGGTATCAGGACTGGGAAGAGTGTTATAGTCAAATCCGGCAGCAAGATTTGAGCCACGGAAAGCCTCCACTCCATTGAGAGAAATGGCCACTCCACCATCTGACAAGAGGGAAAGATTCAGCGCCAAGAATGCAGAAGCATCCCCGATTTCGAAGGTCTTCCGGAAGTAAGAGGTGGGTTGGCGAGAGGTGCCATTGACCTGCGTCGCCAGAGAGACACTGTCAGTGCCATTTTTGATCCCCCCATATCCGAGAGGACCATTCCCGCGCGACCATTCGCCATCGTCATAGGCGAGAAGCCGCCACGCAGCGCCGAGATCACCATCGGAATCATTATATGCCCACTCATCCCCATTTGAGACAAGCAGTTCATCAACAAGGGATCCAGGTTGTGAAATCGCAGAGGGGTTGGGGCTTCCTCCGACCTGTCGCGGATCGGATCCATCGGTGGTGTAGTAGACCAGGCCAGCCTCATTATTGACCAAGATCGAGGAACCTTCCTCAACCACTCCGCCAAATTGGCTAAATTCTGGCGGGCCAAGCTCAGGCCACAAATCATGATCACGAAAGTCCTCTCTCACAGGCCCGAAGAGATAGCGTCGACGACCAGTGGCCGATCTGACCCACTGGGTAAATTTTGTCCGCTGCAGGGTCTGGTTCTGGACCAGCAGCAGGAGATCCTCGAACTCACCAGCCAGCCCATCAAATCGCTTCCTCATATGGGAGTTGAATTGATCCCGGTCGTCCAGGATTCCGCCATTAAAAAGATGCTTCTGAATCTGATCCGCAAAAACCAAGTGAAACTCTTCCCAGCGATTCAAAGCCCGCCAGAGATCCCGCAGCTCCCCGCGCGTTCCTGTTTTACCAGTCTGACCACTCACAGTCCCAAGAATATAGGTCCGGATCATTTCCTGGGAAATTGGCCGGTCCCCTTTGGTATTCATCGCTCCTTCAGCATCCCAAACATAAAGCCGATACCGGCCTGAGTCGCTGCGTTCCCTGGCCGCCACCCAGTTATTATGAGGCCAGTCCCATGTTGCTCCGTAAATATTCAGGAGGTAGTAATTGGCCATATTTTCAACATCTGCCACTTCGAGAACCTTTTCCCAATTTGTGGGATTCATGGAAGCATTCAGGCGGGAGAGCATGTCGTTCCACGCTCCTTTGTCTCCCTCTGCAATATTGTCGTTACCCTCGAATTGTAGAACATCCCACTGGGCATTATCTTCCGAGCCATGGAGCGAGCGAAAGAAGGGTTCGCGAAGTCTCTCGACCATGTTGTAGTAGCCTTTGAATTCACCGTTCACGTAGAGACTGTTGATCACTCCCAAGCTCGCTCCATTACCCATGTCATGGCTCAGTCTGCGGAAAAACTCATCAGTGATATAGGGATTTATGATGTCATTTTTTCCGGCCCGGACTCGGAAGCGTTCGTATCCACTGAAGGTTCGAGCGGGTCCATTGAGGGGGAGATCAACCGAGGGATTGCCGTAATCATCCCGGAAATAGAGATTAAAGGAAGGCTTCTGCAGCCCCTGACTTAGCCAGGGAGAGCGAGCGGTCTGATTCAGCTGCATTCGAGGCCTCGAATATGTACTCGCGGCGACGCGAAGACCGACATCGGAACGAAACCCTACCGTCCCATCAGCGAAATAAAACTCGGCATGGATTGGTCGCTCGTAAGCACGCCCTCGATTGATCACGTTGTTGTAATCGGCCGGGCCTGTCGACTCCCACAAATTATCGTTATACCGGCCACCATTGATTCCCATGACCCCGAAAGGATCATAAAGAGCGCGCTCGGGATCCCCCGCGTAGACCAACGAGGGACTGTTCCGGAGACGGGCATCCTGGCCGATCAAGAAAGTGTGTGTTTTTGTATTTGAGGAAATGAAGCCATCCAAAAATGCGCGAGCACGGATGACGTGTCCCTTTTGAGTGGTGATCCTCGCCAAGGAAAGAGGCAGGGTGTAATCGTTGCCGTTCGTGAGCGTGGGCTCGGTTCCATCGATGGTGAAGCGAATGGTGGCACCGGGAGTTTGGGAAGTCAACGTGACCGCAATGGCATCGTCATAGAAGCCCCCCTTTCGATCAAAGTCCGGTGCGTCCACTTTGTCCTGAAAAACCTGCCCTTCATTGGCATCACCCGGAGTGGGAGTGGCGTAAAAAGCCATCATTCCAGATGAATCACGACCGAAACTGAAGTTCGGATATTGCCGGGGGAATTTCGGAGCGAAAGACGAAACGGCAAGCCCACTCTCATTGAACAGCCCCAGGAATTCACCCGAGCCACTCAACTTGAAATTCGCATGCAAATAAGCCGCATTTGCAATCGGCGAAGAAGGGTCATCCGCAAGCACCAGCAGGTAGTCTCCCGACGCAATACTGGTCCCGGCCGGGAAGGTCCACTGTGCGGGATTCGAGACATCGTCACTCAAAGTCCACCCCGTCAAATCAACTGCAGCAGCACCATCATTGTAGAGTTCAATCCAGTCCGAAGGATCTTCAGCCGGAGTGGCAGGCTCCACCAGACCCGAGGTCATCTCACGAAGCCCCGGTAGATAATTCACTTCACTCCCTGAAGTGAAAAGCTGCGGATCACCCCCTGAGGGTCGATTGATCCTGAGCGACATATCGAGCCGCATATTTCCGCTCAGGGTATGGTTATTCACTTGAACTGCCAAAACGTTTTCACCTTCCACCAACAGGCTGGCAGCACTTGCCAAACTGATCGTTTCGTTCGAGGTATTCAAGCCACTCACCCGATAGGACAACTGATCATGGAAGAGGTGAGCCTTGTCAGCGCCCATGTTCCGGCGAGCAATCTCGACACCATTGAGCCACGCAATAAAGCCGTCGTTATAGTTAATACTCAAAACCACAGGATCCGAGACCGCGGCTTCGCCGGTGGTCACCGTGAAATTTTTCCTGACATAAAAAGAGGGAGCCACATTCCGCAAATCGCCCCCGAGATTAGTTGCAATCGATCCAAGCGAATAACCGATCGGCATGTTCCCGGTTTCCCAGTCTAAGGCAGGAAATCCTGATGACCACCAAGCAGGACCAGCGCCCGCGAAAGCCTGGTCATTTTCATCCCAGCGTAAATTCCGGGGGGCATGGGTGGCCGCGATCTCGTTGATCACGACATCGCCCAGCGCGAGAGTTGGAAGTAAAATCCCACTTAAAATTGCGAGTGTGTGGCTCATTGAAAGATCACTATGAGCGATAGAACACCACCATGACACTCCGAAATCCTCACTTTTTTCTGCCTCCGAAATCACAAAAAGATCCCCGCCAAAGCCGCACTCATGAGATTCGCCAAAGTCGCCGCAAAGACAGCCTTCAAACCCAAGCGCGCGATTTCCTGCCGCCGGCTTGGAGCCATCACCCCGAGCCCGCCGAGCAGAATGGCAATCGAGGAGAGATTCGCAAAGCCACAGAGGGCAAAGGTGACAATCCCTTGCGTCTTCACACTAAGGCCTTCCTTCATCTCCCTGAACTCCCCAAAGGCGACAAACTCATTCAAAATCAGCTTTTGCCCGATCAGACTTCCCGCTTGCTGAATCTCACCGCTTTCCACCCCGATCAGATAGGCCACCGGCGAAAAGACCCAGCCGAGCACTTTTTGGAGACTGAAATCCTCATCTCCAAACCAACTCCCCACCCCGCCCAAAAGAAGATTCACCACCGCAATCAAACCGATAAAGGCCAGCAACATCGCCCCCACATTCAGAGCCAACTTCAACCCGCTCGAAGCGCCCAGAGCCGCCGCATCGATGACATTGGCAGGCTTTTCCTCACCCTCCGAAAGCTCCACCTTTGAGGAATCCGGTGTCTCGGTCTCAGGCAGGAGCAATTTCGCAAAAAGAAGCCCTCCCGGTGCCGCCATAAAACAGGCCGCGATGAGATGATCCATGCGCGCGCCCATCTCGGAATACCCCACCAACACCGACCCCGCAATGCTCGCCAGACCGCCGACCATCACGGCAAAAAGCTCCGAGGTGGTCATCTTGGGCAAGTAAGGTCGGATCACCAACGGAGCCTCCGTTTGCCCCACAAAAATGTTCGCCGCCGCCGAGAACGACTCCGCTTGGCTCGTCCCCAATACCTTCTGCAATCCTCCCCCTACCACCTTGATGATGAGCTGCATCACACCTGTCTCTTATACACATCTGACGCTGCCGACGATCTACTCTGTGTA
>CAJXVQ010000048.1 GCA_913060685.1 uncultured Verrucomicrobiales bacterium | reverse complement strand
ACGAGATCAGCCTCGGTCTCGTGGGCTCGGAGATGTGTATAAGAGACAGAGTAGCGGTAGTCGTGGGCGTCTTCCTTGGTGCGCATTTCCTGGGTTTCGCCGAGGTCTTCGTCCCAGCGCCAAGTGGCTTGGACGAGAGTTTCGCCATTGTCGAGTGCTTCACATTGGCGGGCGACCTCGTAGTAGATGGCGCGGCGCACGGCGGAAGTGGAGTTCATGTTCTTGAGCTCGATCTTGGTGCCAAGTTCGTCCTCCGGGTTCTTGCGGACCGAGATATTGACGTCGCAACGCATCTGGCCCTTATCCATGTCGGCATCGGAAATACCGCCGGCGATGAGGATTTGTTGGAGGGACTTGAGGTAGGCGAAGGTTTCTTCGGCCGAGTCGAGGTCGGGTTCGGTGACGATCTCCATGAGAGGGGTGCCGGCGCGGTTGAAGTCGATAAGGGTGGATTTGGCGAGGTGGGTGGATTTGGCGACGTCTTCTTCGAGGTGGATGCGGTTGAGTTCGACAATCTTGCCGGGGTTCTTGATGTTTTTTTGGGCGTCCTTGGGGTAGTTGTGGTCGTAGAGAGGAACGCCGCCGCCGAGGCAAAGGGGGAGGTCCATCTGGGTGATCTGGTAATCCTTAGGCATGTCCGGATAGAAGTAGTTCTTCCGGTCCCAGACGACCGTGGGCGGGGTGGAGCAGCCGAGGAGCATGCCGGAGAGGATGGTACGCTCGATGGCGAACTCATTGAGAACGGGCAGGGCACCGGGGAGGCCGAGGCAGGTCGGGCAGGTGTGGGTGTTTGGTTCGTCGGCAAACGAGGTCTCGCAACCGCAGAACATTTTGGTGTTCGTTTTGATCTGGCAATGAACCTCAAGTCCGATGGTGACGATGTAGTCTGAAACTGGCACGGCCTTTGTTTAAACGGTATTTGTGGGAATCTAAAATCCTAAATGTCACGACTTGTGTTTGTTTTGAAATGGGCCCCCGAAATTTAGGGGCGGCTGGTTACCCGCAAGCGGATAAATTCGCGAGGAATACTGGCGAGCTTTGTCGTGCTGCGGTAGGTGACGTTTTCAGTGCCGTCATTGTTGGAAACGGAAGAAACGAACCCGGTGCCAAGACTTGTCCAAGCCAAAAAATCGGGAGTGACCTGGACTTCGTATTGGACATCGTCCGCAGTGAGGTTGCGACGGAAGGTGATGGTTAAATACTCGTCCGTCCCGCCGATACCATTGTCGAACAGGCCGAAACCAATCTTCATGTTTGATTCCGGGCTGTTGCCGGCGTCGCCGTCAATCGAGCCAAGGGCGTGCTCGAGGAATGCGTCCAGGCCGTCGCCGTCGCTGTCCAGATTTGGGTCGCCCGTGAATGGGATGGCATCGGTGCTGTCAGGGCTTCCGCCGGGTGCCGCGCTGGAGCGCCAGCTGGCGGGGAGCTTGTGGTCGGGGGAAGACTCCGGAGCGATGAGGACGAGCGCATAGCCATCGCCGTCGGGGGCGGTCGGCCATGGCGATTTGTCATTGTAGGTAAATCGTTGGGCGTCGGTGCCGCTTGCGTCAACGAGGGCGATCAGTTCGCCGGTGTTGTCGAGGTTCGTCGATCCGAAGTCGCTGGGGGCGATGTTCATACCTGCGGTGTTGTAGACGCTGGCGAAGGCGGTCTGATTCTTGACGACCACGATGCGAGCACCAGTGGCAAGGGTTGTGCCGAGCGGGAAGGTGTAATCGATTCCGACAAAGCTGAGATCAGTGAGGTCGATGGTGTCGGCGGAGATGTTCATGAGCTCGATCCATTCGGTGTCTTCGGATGAGCCAGCGGGGTTATACATGATCTCGGAGATGACAATGTTTGATGCATCTGCGATGGGAGCGAGGATGAACCGGGCCTCGGTGAGAGGCGACCACTCACCACCAACGAGGGCGCGGGCGCGAACAATAGCGCTGGAAGTCAGGTTGGCGGGCGATCCGGGGTTCATGGAACTGGCATTCGGATTCATGCCTCCGCCTTCGAGGCGCGGGTCGCTTCCGTCGAAAGTGTAATAGATGGTTCCGGACGGGGCGGTGAGTTGTAAGGTTTCGCCCACCGGGATGATGCCTCCGTCTTGGGGAACATTATTGACGAGGAATTCGGGAGCGCCAGTGTCTGGGAAGAGCGAACCGTAGTTGGACAGGACATTGGCGCTGCGAACGGGGAAGTAGACGTCGTAGAGGCGATTTTGCTCGGCGAGCCACTGGTTGTCGCGAGTGTAGAGCGTGCTGCGGTGGTCGCCCCAGCGTGCTGATTCGGCGATGATGGCGCGGTCGAGATCATCAGCGTATTTCTGCCAGCGGGCCTTGGTGGCTGCCGGGGTGAGAGCGCCACCGTTGAAGAAGTGTTTTTGTAGTCGGTCGGCGAAGCGGGCCCTGTATTCGGCATTGCTCTCAAGCGTGTTGCGCACGCCCATCGGATCGACCGGTGAGTTGCTTGCAGACTGGCTTTCCAAGCTTCGCTCGCCGTCCCATGAGTAGAGTTGCCAAGGTGCCATCTGCTCCGGTTGGCCACCGGGAAATGGTCCGCCGCCAGCCGCGCGCCAGTTGCCGTTCGACTTGAGGTCATTGTTGCCGCCGTAACGGTTGATGATCTGGTAGTCGATGTATTGGTTGATATCGATGACCTGTTGGATCTTCGACCAGTCGCCGTCAGAGACGACCCCCGAGATGGCGTTCCATGCCGTGTTGTTACCATCAACGATGGAGCCGCCGTTGCGGGCGTCGAGCAGGCTGTCGTCACCACCGTTATAGGCGGCATAGTGGGAGGCTTCGGGGCGCTCGCAGAGGTTGTGGACACCCCAGTAGAGGCCGTTGACGAATACGTGCACCATGAAGCCGTGACCGGAGGCCGGGCTGCCCATGTCGAGCATCGATTCACGCATCCACTGGTCGCGGATCATTGCGCCGCGACCCCGCTGGTCGGCATTACGGTGGATCCACGAGTTGTTGTATCCGGCACGCAAGGTGATGGAGTTGAACTCCTCGACCTGGGATCCCGGGAACAGAGGCTGACGCAATCTGCCGGCACCGTATTCGGCTCGAAAGCGAAAATTCATCGAGTGCTTGGGACTTGAGCCGGGGTTGCGGCTGGAGCCGCCTTGTACTTTGATGCCGCAATTGATCTGCCAATCGCGGCGGGTGTCGACCGTGGCGGGGATGAATTCGGCGGAACACTCGTGCTCGAGGCTACCGTTGGTCGAGTTGGTGTAGATTCCGTTGCTACCGCTGAAATCAGCACGGTTCATCGCGATCGAGATCGTTGGGATATCGCGCATGCCGAGCAACATGGTCTGGGCGGTTGAAGTGGGGTGATCTGTGGCGGATGAGGTCGCCTTCGACACTCTGGTGTCCATGTTATAATCACCCGAGGTGAGGTTGCCCCAGCCAGTCGGTTGGGTTTGCTGAAGGAATGGGGTGTTCAAGCCGGCGGCGTCAGTTCCGTCGGGATTGGCGTTGTCGATGTCGAGCAGGATGTAGGTCTGGGAATCAATGTTGGTCGGAGCGAATCCGGCCTTGGTCGCCGCAGCCCGGAGGGCCGTCGTCCGGGTGACGGTGACCGGTGTGGTGTAGGCCGTCGCGGAGCCGGTCGGGTTACCATTTCGATCGACCGGCTTGGTGCCGTCAGTGGTGTAATAGATGGTCGCTCCCGGAGTGTTACTTGCAATGGTGACATCAATGGCAGTTTGGTAAAAGCCGCGGTCGGGTGAGAATCTTGTGTCTCCGACTCTGGCGATGCCGCTGGAGTCGTTGGCTGCTCCGGGAGTGGGCGAGTCGAAGTAGACCGCCTCCGATGTGCTCGGGTGCAGGCCATAGGAAATATCTTCGTCCTGGGAAGGATAGTTGGCCCCAACCCGGCTGAACTCGCTGGCAACTCCGCTGCCGCCGGGGCGCACGAGAGCGAGGTATTCGCCACCGGCCGAAAGCCTGAAATTAGTGTGCAGGTTTCCGTTGGCGTCCGGGGTGCCGCTACCGGAAGCGTAGACGATCAATAAACCGCCGCCGCTAATGTTTGTGGATACCGGAAAAGTCCATTTGATAAGGTTGGTCGTGTCATCAGTAAGGTGCCATCCGCCGAGGTCGAGCGGGGAGGTGCTGGTGTTACGGATCTCGATCCAGTCATCGCTGGTGCCGGCGACTTGGTTGGCAATCGGATACCAGTTGTTCGGGTTGTTGCTCGCGCCAGCGTCATTGGCGGCCATGAATTCGTTGATAATCAGTTCGCTAATTTCGAGGGTGGTGAAGCTCGAGGTTGAGTCGGCCCAAGTTGAGCCGGCCTCATTCTCGGCGAAGGCCCGGAAGTGGTAGGTGGTGAGTGAACCCAGACCTGAGATAATGGATGAGAAGTCGGAGCTCTGTGCTGCGAGGGTGATGGCCTGATCCCAATTCGCGGCGGTGGTGCCCGCGTCGTTGTCTCCCCAGAAAATGGTGACGTCCGGTGGATCGCCGCCGGTGGAGGTGACGCTGCCGCCGAGCTCTGCGGCAGCTCCCGTGATGTTGCTCGCAGCGGTGTTGGTGATGGTTGGGAGAGAGAAGGCGGCGGTGGTCAGGTTGGCCGTCGATGGTGCCCAGGACGAACCACCGGAGTTTTCCGCGAAAGCGCGGAAGAAGTAGGTCGTGTCGTGTGTGAGGCCGAAGAGGTCGGTCGTGAACGCGCCCGATTGCGCGCCGAGGCTGACGCTGCTGTCCCACGCACCCGAGTTGGTGCCGCCGTCGTTGTCGCCGTAAAAAAAGGTGACGTTTGGTGTTTCGCCACCGGTGGCGGTGGCGGTGACGGCGCCATTGAGATCGGCTTCGATGAAACCGATGCCAGTGGCGGCAATGTTGACGACGGTCGGTGGATCCGGTGGTGCACCGGTCGAGAAGGTGGCGGTCGAATCTGCCCAATCATCTCCGGCGCTGTTGCTGGCGAAGCAGCGGAAGTAGTAGGAAGTCGATGGCGTCAGACCGCTGATGCCGGAGGAGAAGACACCATCCTGCTTACCCAGGTTGATGGAATTGTCCCAGCTGCCAGCCGTGGTGCCGGCGTCGTTGTCGCCCCAGTAAATGATGACGGTCGGGTTGGCTCCACCGGTGTCGGTGACGTCGCCCCCGAGAGTTGCGGAGGTGGGAGTGAGGTCTGCCACGGCGGAATTGACCACCGTGGGAGGAGTGTCGGCAGCTTCGCTGACGGTGCCGTTGATGATCGGGGTATCGAAATCGCTGTCACCCGAACCCTGGCCGCCGGAATACCAGTAGAAAGTCACGGTGGTATCGGTTAGCCCTTGGTAGGTTGGCCCCGAGAGATCGATATTCGCATTCTGCACCGCGTTGCGTGCGAGCCCGATCTCGCTGAAGGTCAGATTGGAATCCAGGCTGGTGCGGAACGCAAGCCAGCGCACATTGCCGCTGCCGGTTGCCTTGCGCCAATCCCAGGTGACCGAGCTGAGGTCGACTGTGGTGCCCGCCGGGATGTTGATCGAAAAGCTGACCGAGGCGAGGCCCCCAGGCAAGGTTCCTACCGCCGGTTGTCCCAGAGCGTTCCCGTCGATCTTGGTCACCTGATCGCCGGGCATACTTGCTTGCGCATTGCCGTCAAAGTTTTGAAACTTGCCACCCCCGCTAAAGACCCAGTTGGTCACGGTGACCGTGTCAGAAAGGTCGAGGTCGTCGGTGCCAGACAGGGCGATGTCGTAGCTGCCGCCATTCTGGCCGAAGACCGCAGCGGACGAGAAGTCCGAGCCCGCGATTTGCGCTCCCGTGAGGATACGACACGGGAAGAATGTTAGGCTGAGATAGGCGAAGGCGAGGCAGTATCGGGGAAGGAGTGTCATTTGGTGAGAAGCTGGCACAATCTTTGGTTCAATCAGGCGATATAAATAGAGAAAGGCTGCACAGTTTCCTGCACAGCCCCTCAAAAAAGTTGCTTTGTCCTGAAGTTGGAAGCTATTTGCGGCGGCGGCGCATGAAGGCCGCGAGTCCAGCTAAGCCGAAGAGTGCGACAGAAGATGGCTCCGGGACCATTGAAACGGTGCCGTTGACAGTGGGCGTATCGAAATCGATGTCGCCGCTACCCTGACCGCCAGCATACCAGTGGAAGGTTACGCTCGTGTCGGTCAGTCCTTGATAGGCGGAGCCGGAAAGGTCAACGATCCCGTTTTGGACGGCGGGCCGCGGATCACCGAGTTCACTGAAAGTGATGTTGGGGTCGAGGCTGGTGCGGAACGCAAGCCAGCGGACGTTCCCACTGCCGGTTGCCTTCCGATAGTCAAAGGTCACCGAGGTGAGATCGAGGATATGGGTCGCCGGAATATCAATCGAGAAGCTGACCGAGGCGAGGGCATCAGGCAGTGTTCCCACAGCCGGTTGCGCCAGGGCGTTGCCGTCGATCTTGGTGACCATATCGCTGGGCATGCTAACCTGTGCGTTGGCGTCAAGTCCCTGAAACTTACCCGTCCCCCCAAAGACCCAATCATTTACGGTGATATTGTCGCCGGCGTTCAGATCGTCGGTGCTGGAGAGGGCGATGTCGTAGTTACCGCCTGCGGCATCGAAGACAAGGGAGTCGGAGAAATCTGATCCCGCGATCAGGGCAGCGGACGCTGTGGGCAGTTGTATCGCGCATGCGAGGGTAGTGAGTGAAAAAATCGTCTTGTTCATAGATTTGTGTGCGTGAGAAACGGGTGTGGGTTCGGAATAGGATCGATTTGTTACTATTTCGATTGGAAAGAAGAACTAAGTGGATGTCCCAAGTCAATTAGAAAACTCAGGACGGGACCCTCTGAAGAGTTGAAAATTTTGAGGACCTGCCATCGATTTATTATTTCAGGCGATCTATCGCGATTGGATATTTGTGCCCCGGTCTATTTCCGGGATGTGATTCGCGTTGGAGAAGTGAGGGAGCATGAAATTCTTAAATCGTTCTTGCGTTTGTGGATGGCAGAGGGAAATTGAAAGATGCTTTGACTGCTTTGTAAGGCCGCTGAGAAGAAGTCCGGTCGGATTGTTCTCGGAATCGTCGCGATTTTATTCGTGTCCGTAATCATTTATTCGAAAATGACAGGCTAGTCTTTGTTTGTTCCAACGATCAGGGACCTTGGTCGGAGAAACAGCGGCCCCTTCGGTGCTTCGGATCGTGCTTTGAACATCGCGGAGTGGTCGGATTGAACGGATTGGGAGTTGAAGGGTCTCAGCACGGTATGATGATGTCGCCGTGGCTATGGATGGGATTGGTGGTTTGTGTGCTTGGGCTGGGCTTTCAGTTTACCACGGTGAAGGAAGGAGGTGAGATTGACGGGGGAGAAGATGAGAGTGACCTGAGAGGGTATGTTCGGGGTAAGGATGATGAGGATTCGATCACGAAATCATCCCGCCGCCGGGAGGTGTCCAAGCGGAGGAAGGTTTCCCCGTTTGATTCTCCGACTGGCTTGGTCATGAGGTTTTTGGAGGGAAATACCATGGCGAAGAGACGGTTTGCGAGGCGGAAGGCACTGGTCCTGGAGGTGACAGAGTTGCGGAGATCGGGCTTGGGGCCAAAGCATCCTGATGTCATTGAGCTATCGGAGGAATCCGAGCGGATTGAGGGAGAGTTGATGGAAGAATGGGTGATTTGGCGGGCGCGGGATGCGAGTGGTAAAGGCGAAAGAATGAGGGAGTGAGGGTGGTAATCCTAACCCTATGAAGAAATCTCTCCTTCTCGCTACCCTTCCGATTCTGGCATTGGGCCTCTTCGCGGCCAATGAAAAGAAGCTATCTGAAACCGAGATGGTGGAGGCGAGTATGCCGAAGATTGAGGCCCCGAAGAAGAAGCACGAGATTCTCTGTTTCTCAAAACCGTATGGATTCCGGCACGGATCGATTGAGATTGGCGAGACCATGCTCAAGGTGATGGGTGAAAAAACGGGTCTTTTTAATGTGACCTTCTCGGAGGATCTCGCGAATTTTGAGCCTGAAAATATCAAAAAGTTTGATGCGATTTGCTTCAACAACAACACCCACATTCAGAAGGGCTTAAAGGATGAGGCCCAGCGGGCGTCCTTGATCAACTACGTGAAGAACGGGGGTGGAATCTTTGCGATTCACTCGGCGACCGATGGGGGTTGGCCGGAATACACCGAAATGATCGGTGGGAATTTCAATGGCCATCCCTGGGGAGCCGGCGGCACTTGGGACATTGCCAATGAAGATCCCGGACACCCGATTGTGAAGGACGTGCATGGCGGGAAGGGCTTCAAGCTGAAGGATGAACTCTATCTTTATAAAGACTTCGATCGTTCAAAACAGCGGGTTCTGATGTCGCTGGATATGAACAGCGAGGCAAATGGAAAACGGAAGGGGAGCCGGAAGGACAACGACTATGCCTTGGCGTGGGTGAAGGAGTATGGCAAAGGGCGCGTTTTCGTGAGTGCCTTCGGCCACAATAACGAGGTTTTTTACAATCCCAAAATTCTCAAGATGTGGGTCGAGGGCTTCCGCTATGTGCTCGGTGAGACCGAGGTTGAGACGGCCTCGATGAAGAAGCCGGATTTCAATCAGCCGAAAAAGTAAGCGCTTACTTCCACTTGTAAACCTGAAGGCCTTTGAGGTGACGGACGAAGAGTTCGTCGTCGCAAACGGCGAGGTGGGCCCAAGTGGGTGGGGTGTCGAGGTCGATTTGTGAGCGGAGCTTGAAGGCTTTCGGATTGGCCTCGATGTCGAGGAGAATGCCACGTTGGTCGAGGGCGAGGATGCGATTGCCTTGGGTGACCATGGAGCAATATTCGCCAAATTTTTCTTCGGAGCTCCAGAGGGTTTTTCCGGTTTTGGGGTCGAGACAGTGAAACTTCTTATCGCGACCGTGGAGGTAGATTTTTCCGTCGATGACAACGGGTGAGGACATGTAGCCCTCGCGTTTAACGTCATTCCAAAGTTGGGTGGCGACGAGGAATTTGTCCTTCTTGCCGATGTCGTAGAGGAAGGATCCACCGCCGTAGGTTGCGGTGAAAATCTTATCGCCGATAGGGGTGGGTGGGAGGATGTTCATACCACGGAAGGCTTTGACCGGCATGGTCCAAACAGGTTTGCCGTTGGAGGGCAGAATACCTCCCAGCATGCTGCGGGACTGGACGAGGATCTGGTCGACGCCATGGATCTTGGCGCGCTTGGGTGATGAAAAGGCACTCCCGAACATGGCGCGTTCGTCGGCGAGGGCCTGCCAGACCGTAGTGCCATCGCTTTTCTTGATCTTTCTGAGGGCGGTACCGACTTGAACGTAGATGTGGTCGTCATCCAGGAGTGGTGAGGAGACGAAGCCGAATGAGGGGAGGGGGGTTTTTTCCTCCTTGGGGTAGTCACGACGCCATTTTTCCTTACCGGTCTCGAGATCGAGGGCGACGAGGACGTCGCGCATTCCTCCGACGAAGAGGGTTTTGCCATCAGTGGCGGGGGTGGAGCGGACCCAGGAACCGTTTTTGGCGGCGTAGAAAGGGACCTTCATGGCTCCGTCCCAGTCGGTGTCCCAAGCTTGTTTGCCTGTTTTGCGATCAAAAGCGCGGACGATCTCCTCCTTCTTACTTTTGGTTTCTACGGTGAAGACCTTTCCGCCAGCCACAATGGGGCTGGAATATCCCTCGGCGAGATCGACTGACCAGGCGAGTTTCAGGTTGTCTTTGGTGAGAGTTTTGGGCCAGGGCGGGGCTTTCTCGTGAACCCGGCCATCCCGGGTGGGCCCGCGCCATTGGGTCCAATCCGCAGCGGGTAGAAAAGGGGAAGAGAGGGCGAGAATCGCCAAGGCGCTTTTGATCATAAATAACAATGTGGTGCCAAATCGATGGTTCGCAAGTCAGACGGAGTGAAATTTTTGGGAACCGGTGAGCGTTTCCCTTAGAGATTATGAAAAAAGCAATATGGACTCTGGCACTGGCGGTTACGATTTCCGTGGCTCCAGGCGAGGAAAAATGGGTGCCAATCTTTGATGGCGAGTCGCTGAAGGGGTGGACGAACTCCAAGGGGGGCGAGGTCAAGGAGGGAGCCTGGGTCGCCGAGAAGGGCGTGCTTCATCGCAAGGGTAAGGGCGGTGATCTATACACCGCAAAGGAATACGCGGATTTTGAATTCCGTTGGGAGTGGAAGATTTCACCGAAGGGAAACAGTGGCGTGAAATACCGGGTGACGAAATACGGGTCGGCAAATCTCGGGCCGGAATATCAAGTCCTTGATGACGAACATCCCGATGGGAAAACGAATGTCAAACGGCAGGCTTCTGCTCTTTATGATCTCTTCCAGCCCGGCGAGAAAAGGAAGTTAAAGCCCGTGGGTGAATGGAATACTTCCATGGTCGTGGTGAAGGGCAAACATCTGCAGCACTATCTCAATAGCGAGTTGGTGGTCGATGTGGTGGTGGGCAGTGACCGTTGGAATGAGGCCTATAAGAAGTCCAAATTTAAGGGGAAGGAGAACTTTGCGCACAATCCCAGCGGTCGCATTTTCCTACAAGATCACGGGGACGAGGTTTGGTACCGAAAGCTCGAGATCAAGGAACTGAAATAATTTCCGGTAAACGGTTTAAAGAAAAACGGCTTCCATCCGAGCGGATGGGAGCCGTTTTTGTTTGAGGAAAGGTGGCCTATTCAGCGACGGTCACCCGGAAGTAGGCTTCCGTGGGATTTCCAATATCGGTGAGGTCAAAGTCACCGGAACTTGTTCGGGTGGCAGGTGCTGCTTCGGCCGGGAAGGTGATGCCCAGATCGGTCCAGGTGACGAAATCAAGGCTGAACTGAATACGGTAGCTCTTACCTGGAACGCTTGACCAAGTCGTGCTCACGGTTGTGCCGTCGAGGGTATAGTCCGTGATGCGGAGGTTGGAGAAGGCATCATTGGCGGCGGTCCCGGCGAGGAACTCGGCGTAGTTGGATTGTCCATCGGCATCGAGATCGGTATCGCGGTCCGAGGCGTCATCGGGATTGAGACCATTGCTGATTTCGTAGTCGTCCGGGATGTCATCAGCGTCTCTGTCTCCGGCACTTGGTGTCGTTGAAAAGAGAATATTGCTGACCACGAAGCTTTCATTGCCGGCCGCGCCCTGGCCGGTGATGACGAGGAAGACCTCCTCGGCTTCCGCAGGAATCTCCGCGTTGAGCGCGAAGCCGTTGCCGGTCGTGGCGGAGGCGGGAAGGCCATTGGAATTGAACTCATCGCGCTCGCGGTTGGCATTGTAGTTCTCGGCATTGGTGGTGTAGACGGCATCGGTTTGAAGGTCGGTGCCGGGGGTTCCGCTATAGCCGTTGATGAATCCGTTGGCGGGGCCATTAGCTCCGGCTGTCGTGCCGGTGGTGGCAGGACTGCCGTCGCCAGTGTCATAGGGAGAGACCAGGTTGACGATGAATACGGTGTCATCCACGCGGTAGAAAAGTTCGGCCCGGAAGCGGTCACCTGTTTCGAAATTCGAGGCGGTGCTGGTTTCGGCAGCGCGCATCACAGCTGAGAAGTAGACGGTGTCCTGAGTGGAAAGGTCGATTGTTTCCGAGACGACCTCGGCAAGGAGGTTTCCGTTGTTCCCGTAAGTCAGGGTGCGGGCGGTGTCATCGTTTTCCCAAGTTGGAGAAGGAGCGATGGTGGTGCTGGTGGTGATGTCCGTAAGTTCGCCGGAGAGGTCGCTTTGTCCGAGGAGGTAGCGTCCCGGAATACTAATCGTGAAGGTTTGTTTCACGTTGCGGTAGCTCACATCGATGACTTCGATCGAGAGATCCCCCTGAACCAGAGGCGCTGGAACGGTGAAGGAAATCGTGCCAAAATCTCCGGAGGTGGGTGCCACGCTGGTGGTATTGATCTTCCAGCCGGGGCCTCCGTTGGTGCCGGCGATGTCGACCTCAAAAGTGAGGGTGTCGTCGTCAAAACCAGGTCCGTTTTCGACCCGCGTGATATTGAGCGGAGCTGATACGGTGAGAGTAGGATCATCCAGGGCGATGGGGATGCTGACGGTTTTGGTGGGGTCATCGCCGTCGGCCACGATCACGGTAATGGGAGTCCGGAACGGGCGGAAGGGCCCAAAGGTAACGGGGTTGGTGTCGGTGTAGAGGCCTGATGCAGGGATCTCGTTGCTGGTCCATCCGGTGCTGGCACCGAGGTTCGCCGGAGTGATGATGAAGTCCGAGGTGAAGACATCATCGCCAGGATCGGCAGTGCCTTTGTTGTCGTAGACCGCGGGGCGGGCATAGGCCTGAAGTTCCGCCGGAGCTGGACTGATACCAAGGTCGGTGATGGTGAAATTTTCGCTGTTGGAGTTATTGACGGCTTGGATCACGACACTGGCGGAATTGATCTCGGCGGGGATGATTTGATTCAGCGATCTCGTGAAGGTGCCGGCCCCGTTGGCGAGTTCATCGGCTGCGAGGATGCCATCGCGGATGATGGTATCGTGACGGTCAATCAGGGTGACGGGATTGTCGGTATCTCCATCGAGAATGAGGTAGGCGACGAACTGGTCAAATTCTTCGTTTCCGCTGCTGCTATCGATGATCGTAAGCGTGCTGGTGAATTGGACGTCGGGCTGGCCGGTGAGATCAATCTCGGACGAAGTGATGGTGTAGAGTTTATCGGGGTCGCCGGGGTTATTGAGCGAGAAAGCGGAGGTGGTTTCATCAAAAATCCAACCAGGGAAGTCGAGATTCCCCGTGGTCAGGATGGGTGTGGCAGTGATGGTGTTGGACCCGATGATCCGTTGGGGAAGAACCTCCAGTGTGGTGGTGCAAGTCGCGTCTGTGGAGTCGGCAATTTCCAGAAGCAAGTTGCCTTCGGAGAATTCGGCGATTGGGATTCCGGGAAGGGTGACCGGAGTATTATAAGCTCCGGTGAATCCCTCAAGAGAGCTGCCGGGCGGACCGGTGACGACCCAGGTGGGAGCCGCGGTTCCTTCGGAAGCGATGGTGACTTGAGTGCTGATGGTGTCATCGGAGAGATCTGCCGGGGTTCCCTGGAGGTCACGGGACGAGACGCCTGCGGATCCGGTGATGATGCAGCTGACGACCTCGGTGTTGAATTGCAGCGCCATGGCCAGGTCGGAGCTGGTAGGGCTCGTGTTGTGGACTGAAACGGCGAGGGTGTGGAGGCCGGGACTGAGTCGGGCAAGGCTCTTCACGACAGTCGCATTACTCGTGATGGCAGGGTCGACCACGGTATTCCCACCGGTGCGGGTTCCGGGGGCCAGGGTGAGGTCTGCGGTGCGGATCTCGGACTCGGTGTTGGCACTTCCTGCTGTTCTCAATTGGTAGTCATCGAGAGCGCCTTGGGCGAGGTTGACCTCAAGGATCAGCTCTCCGTCCAAATACACAAAAGCTCCGTCATCGAGGATGTAGCGGATTGATGGGGTGATATAGAAATCGCCATCATCAGGGACGGTGAAAGTCGTCCGGAAGTAGCCGGTGAAGCGCTCACCGCTGGTGGGAGTGGTGAGGTTTGTTCCCAGGTTAAAAAATTCCGGGGTGGGGTTTTCGGTCGTGTAGCCGAGAGGGCCATAGCCCAGCGGGCCGGGTCCGGTCCCGGCCTCGAATCCGATGCCGCCGGTGGTGAATGATGGGCCTGTGTAGGTGGCGTCGAACTCAGCTGCGGATGCAAACCAAGGGGTGGTGCCCTCGGGATGAGGGGTGGTGGTGCCGGATCCGGCAGGCAGGGCACCTGCAGTGGGGTGGAAGTAGTTCCAGGATTGCTCCCAGTCTGTGAGGGTGGTTTGCGCTCCGGCGCCGCTAGAAAGAAAGGTCAGGAGCAATGCTGCGGGGACCGAATATGGGGGTGATTTCATGAGCTTGTTTTTACAAAAGATGTGAGAGCCGCGGAGGGGGCCGGGAGGGAAAGTTTACAGCCATTGTATTGTTTAATGCCAATCGAATATCGAAAAATCGCCATCTGTGATCGTTGTTTCTATTGTCCAAAGAATGCCAAGTTTTAACTTGGGGTCAGATTTGGGGGGTGTTACTTCATGCGAACCATGAGAAGAAATGTCTGTTTTTTGCTTTCCGGTTCAATGGCTATCTGTAGTGCAAGATACCTTGGGCTTGTGGCGTTTTGATGATGTTGGTGCGGTTGAGGGACAGACTGCGATTAATGCGGTGAATCAGGAATCACCGGGAGTTCTTGATGCTCCAGTGGCAAATGGGAATCCGGTCTATTCGACCGATGTTCCTGCTGCTGAGATCTTTGACCCGATGAGTGAGACCACCTACCCCAACGTCTTCTCGATGGATGTCACGGCCGCGAATTCCCAGTTTTTGACTGAGAACGCCAGCTCCCTCGACAGTTCGTTTACTCTCGAATTTTTTGTGAAGTACATCGGCGAGCCCGGTAGCTACGAGAATATTTTCCGTCGCCGGGAAACGTCCGATTTGGGTTGGCAGGTCGACTTTGACCATGCTGCCAATGCCGATTTCGGGAAAATCCGATCCCGGTGGGACACCCCGGCTGGTCCTCCAGATAATCTCGCGGAGGCGGGTATCGATGAAAATGTCAACTTCGTCCTCCGGCCCCAGACCAACAGTGACAGCCTCAAGGTGTATATCGACACGGGAGCCAAGGATGCTGCCGGGGTGGATGTCGGTCCCCAAAATACCGGAAAGGTCGTCGACTATGTCTTCGATGCCGCGAGTGCTAATCCCAATGAGACGGATGTCTCCCTACAAGGTGATGGTATCAATGATGTTCCGGAATGGCATCACGTGGCCCTTACCTTCGATGAGACGACCGGAGAGATCAGCCTTTATTTCGACTACCGCTTGGCTCAAACCCGCACCCTCAGTGATTCCGAGGCAGATGGATACACTCATCCGGCCGCCGGATTGGCCTTTGGAAAGCTCTCCGGCAATGAAGGAGGTCTTCTTCTTGACGAATTACGCTACTCAAACGTGATCCTCTCCGCAGGTGAGTTTCTGAGGGAAGCTGGAGAGGTAACCACCGAGGTCATCGGGCACTGGAGGTTCGACGAAGACGAGGCTGCCGACGGAGGAGACATCATCACTGCGCTGAATTCCGCTTCCGATCTGAACAATGCCACCCCTGGGAACGGAACTCCCGCCTATTCCTCTGATATTCCCGCTCCTATCATCTATGATCCCTTGACGGACACGAATCTCACCAATCGGTTTTCGTTCGATGCCTCGACTGCGAATTCCCGGCTTCGTGTTGAGAATGACCCCGCGCTTAACACCTCGTTTACTTTGGAGTTTTTCATGAAAATGATAGGAGAGCCCGGTGGATATCAATCATTTGTTCGCCGCCAACAAGGTGCCGATCTTCGCTGGCAAATCGACTTTGATCATGGCAACATGGGCGCTTTCGGGCGCCTGCGGACACGCTTTGATACCCCGGCTGCCGAGGAAGGGGTGAATGAAAATAGCAACTTTGTGCTTGGGCCGATTGGAGGTGCGAATATTCCAGACCCGCTCCGTTTGTGGATCGATACCGATCCCGGTGATGGAATGAGCGCCAGTTACGACGACCCGACAGATTGGTCTCTCGACGGAGATGCTCTCAACGACAGTCCAACCTGGCACCATGCGGCCATCACCTTTGATGAAGAAACCGGTGAGATTAGTTTTTATTACGACTATGACCTCATGCAAACCCGCACTCTCTCCGATAGCGAGGGCGATGGCTACACCCACCCGGACGCCTTTCTCGAATTTGGCAAACTCTCGGGTGGCGACTACGGCATGCTCATTGACGAACTTCGTTTTTCCGGTGACATCATTCTTCCCTTCCAGTTTCTCCAAACCGAGGTTCCTCCGGCGTCCGGTCTGGCGATTTCGGATATCGTGATTGATTCTGCAACAGGCAATTCCACCATTACGTGGACGTCGACCGCCGGGGAGCAATACACCGTTCAGCGTTCGACCGATCTCATCAATTGGACTGACTTATCCGACGATGAAATTGCAGACGGTCCCGCCACTTCTTACACCGATTCGTTTCCTCCGCAGGACGCGCCCCAAGTCTTATACCGGGTGATGGAAAATTAAGCGGTCCATCATTTCCTCTTGCACTTCCCGCGTTGTGCGGCCCGTTTCCAGCGAGCTCAAGTCCATTGTGCTTCAGGACTATACGGGCCTTTTTGAAAGATCCCGCTGGTCTCGTGTCCATGCTGCTGAAAGATTACGCCCCGTAATCACGAACTAACTTACTTCATGAAGCGTCTCCTGCCACTCCTCCTCGCGATCGCGGCTTTTGGTTCCCTCTTCCTCGCCAATGGGCAGGAAAAGGAAATCTCGCCCGATAAGCCCGTCCGTCCTCTCAAAGCCCTCCTTATTGCCGGCGGATGCTGTCACGACTACGCCAAGCAGCACGAGATCCTCTTCAAAGGCATCCAGGAACGCGCCAACGTCCGCGTCGATGTCATGTGGACGGGCGATAAGTCGACCAATCCTCCCCTCCCACTCTACGACGATCCCGACTGGGCCAAGGGCTACGACATCATCATCCACGATGAATGCGCCGCCAATAACAAGGACCTCAAGGTCATGGAGAGCATCCTCGCCGTCCACAAAACGATCCCCGCCGTCCACCTCCACTGCGCGATGCATTCCTTCCGCAATGGCACCGATCAATGGGCCAAGCACCTCGGCCTCCACTCCACCGGCCACGGCCCGCAGAAGCCGCTCGAGGTCACCTACACCAACCCGGACCATCCGATCACCAAGACGCTCGAGAACTGGGTCACAAAAAACGAAGAGCTTTATAACAACAAAAAACTCTACGATGCCGAGCCCCTCGCCCTCGCCACTCAGAAAAACGGCGACCGCGAAAGCACCGCCATCGTCGCCTGGACCAACATCAAGCAAGGCGCTCCTTCCTTCTCCACCACCATCGGGCACAACACCTACACTGTTGAAGATCCCCGCTATCTCGATCTCGTCACCCGTGGCCTCCTTTGGGCCGCCGGACAGCTCAATGATGACTACCTCAAGCCCTACACCGGATCGAACGTCATCACCGAGATGACCGCCACGGTGAAGCCGGTCACCGAAGTCAAGCCACCCAAGGACGCCACCATGGTCAAGGTCACCGCGAAAAACGTGCAGACGGACGCCGGGCACTTCCCCTGGAAAGCAATCGATGGCGACGAGACAAGCCGCTGGACCGGTAACGGCCCCGCCATGCCAAACTGGCTCCAACTCGAATTTGAAGACCCCACCACCGTTACCTCGGCCGAGATCCTTTGGGAGAAACGCGACAATTGGTATCAGTATAAAATCGAAACCTCCGTTGACGGCAAAGCCTGGACCATGGCTCACGACGGTTCAAAAAATCAGCGCAGATCCGATACCAGGGACAGCTTCAAAGCCGAGAAGACCAAGTTCCTCCGCGTCACCGTCCTCAAGCAGGAGCACGGTCAATGGCCGGCCATCTGGGAACTCAAACTCAACGGAGAAAAAGGCCCTCTCAAACTCTTTCCGATTTTCAAGAAAGGCGAAGGTCCAAAGGGAAAAGTCAGCGGCAAAGGCCTTGAAAAATCCGGCAATATCAAGCCCTTCATTCCCAAGCTCACTCCTGCCGAAGAGCAAGCCATTCTTAAGGACGCCTCCGTCCCCGAGGGTTTCGAGATGACCCTCTTCTCCTCCTGGCAAACCGCCAACTATCCCGTTTATGTCGCCGCCGCTCCCGGTGGAGATCTTTACGTTTCATCTGATGGCAATGGCTCCCTCGGCCGTCAGGCCAATCGCGGCCGTGTCCTCCGTCTCCGCGACACCGACCAGGATGGCCGTGCCGATGAAGTGACCGAGTTCGTCCGCGACATCGACTCGCCCCGTGGCCTCATCTGGGATCACGACCGCCTCTACCTCCTTCACCCGCCGCATATCTCCGTCTTCTTTGACCGCGATCACGATGGCGTCGCCGAGGAATCCAAACGCCTCATCTCCGATATCGCCTTCGGCTTCAAGGACCGCCCCGCCGACCACACCACCAACGGCCTCGAAATGGGCATCGATGGCTGGATCTACATCGCAGGTGGTGATTTCGGTTTCGTGAAAGCCACCGGCACCGATGGTCGCACCCTGCAGCATCGTGGAGGTGGTGTCATTCGCTTCCGACCCGATGGCTCGGGTCTCGAGATTTTTTCAACGGGCACCCGCAATATCCTCGGCACCCCCATGTCGCCCACCCTCGACATGTTCGCCCGTGACAACACCAACGATGGTGGCGGCTGGGATGTCCGCTTCCACCACTTCACCGGCCTGAGTGATCACGGCTACCCGCGCCTTTATAAGAACTTTGAGAAAGAGCACATCCAGCCCCTCGCCGACTACGGTGGTGGCTCCGGCTGCGGCTCCGTTTACATTCATGAGCCCGGCTTCCCCGATGAGTGGAACAAGGCCCCTTTCACCTGTGACTGGGGCAAGGCCGGCCTCTTCCGCCATACCGTGCAACCTTACGGTGCCACCTTCAAGGAGACCGCTGCGCCGGAGAAATTCATCAAGGTGACCCGCCCCACCGATGCTGATGTCGATGGCATGTCCGCCGTCTATCAAGCCTCGTGGAAAGGCCCCGCGACCTTCGGCTGGGCCGGACCGGATCAAGGTTACATTGTCCGTGTCACTCCAAAGGGCTACAAGCCCGAGCCGATACCGGACTTTGATAAGATGAGCGACAAGGAACTTGTTGCAGCTCTCAATTCGCCTTCGCACATCCGCACCCTCGCCGCACAGCGGGCTTTACTGCGACGTGACAAAAACGAGGACGTCAAAAAGGCCCTCTTCCAAATCTTTGCCGATGAGAAGGCTCCTTTAAAAACACGAATTGCCTCTCTTTACATCATTACCCAAAGCTTCCCAAAGATGCTCGTTTTTTCAACGGCGACGGGTTCTATCGGTCCGTATTTGGTGCGTGCGTTGGCAGATGTTTCTCCCTCGGAAGGATCAATGATCTCGTCGCTCCTCATCGTTGCGATGAGCGAAACGGACAAACCTCGTCAGGTGTTGGAAGCGATGATTACGACTGCTCGTCTCGGTCTGCAAGAGGTTGCGCCCCAAGTCGCCAATCACCTGTCCTCGGCCGACCCCGTCATCCGCCACACCGCTTACCGTGCCTTGGCAAAGATGTCGGCGCACGAAGCGGCATTTTCCAAGATCGATTCGGACGACGAACTCACCCGCAAGGCCGCCGCATGGGCTCTCATGCGCATGCACAAGGTCGAGGTCGTTGACGGACTCATCAAGTGTCTCGCTTCCGAAAAAGACCTCGCGAAGCGCCGCCCTCTTCTCTCCACCCTTGCGCGTCTCTACCACACCGAAGCCGAGTGGCAGGGCGACTCCTGGGGCACCCGTCCCGACACGCGCGGCCCCTACTACCAACTCGCGACCTGGGCGCAATCCGAGCGCATTGTCAAAACTTTGAAGACCATCCTCAAAGAGGCATCCGCCGAGGAAGCAGCCTTCATCATTACCAAGCTGAACAAGAACCGCATCCCCGCCAATGATGCCCTCGACCGCATCATCGATCTTGCTCTGAAGGACGATAAACTCATCCCCGTCGCGATCACTCAGCTCGCTTCCGCCGGCAACGTGCCCGCCCGTGCCATTCCACTTGTCATCAAGGGAGCCCGCACTTTCGAGTCCGGTCCCGCCGCTCATGCCGATGCCGTGAAAATTCTCGGGCAGAGCGACCACCCTGAGGCCATCGCCGCCTCCATTCAGGCTCTCATCAATATCAGCAAAGTGAAAGGCGCGGGCAAGCAATCCGGAGCCGCCCGGAATTATTTCCTCAAGGCTCCCAAGCTTGAGAATCACCACCTTGCTCTCGAAACATTGGCCGCTGGGAAGGCGGGCACTCCCGCAGGAAACTGGGCCACCATGGCCGTGGTCCAACTCGCGTCCCGTAAGGGTGGCTCGCCCGAGTCGCGCGAGATGTCGCAGAAGGCCATCGACAAGGGTTGGTCCGATTCCAAACAAAAAATCGCTTTCATCAACGCGGCCCGTGACCTCCGCAGTCCGCTGCTCAACGACCGCATCCGTGTTGCCCTCAGTGACCCCGACAAAGCAGTCGCGAAAGCCGCCAAGGATGCCGCCGGTCGCCTCAAAATCCAAGCTCCCGGAGCCGACAAAACTCCCAAGATCGCCACCCTCAAACCAGCGGAGGCCTTGAAGAAAATTACCGCTCACAAAGGTGACGTTTCACTCGGGCAAGCGGTCTTTGCGAGAGCGACCTGCAATGCCTGCCACACCGTTTCGCAGGACGAAAAACAGAAAGGCCCTTACCTTGGCAATATCGCGGAAACCTATCGCCGTAACGAACTCGCTGAATCCATCTTGGTTCCCAACAAAACGATCGCCCAGGGTTTCGCCACCAACGTCTTCACCTTGCAGAATGAAAAGTCATTCGTCGGATTTGTCACTGACGAAGCCGGAGATACCGTCTCGATCCGTGACATTGCCAGCACGGAACACAGCTTTAAAAAATCTGAAATCAAAGACCGCTCGACGCTTCCGACCTCGCTCATGCCCCCGGGACTCATGGCCGGGTTCACCGTCCACGAAATGGCGAGCCTCCTCGACTACCTCGAGTCGTTGGTGAAAAAATAGGGAGCATGGGCCTTTTATCCGCGCTCCTTACGTCTGATGTTTGACGAGTGAGGCGAGGGGCAGGATTCCATCGTGGGCCCAGAGCGCCGGAGGGGATTGGGCTTCGCCGAGTGGGAAGATTCTGGGGGACGGGAGGTCGCTTCGTTTGGTGAAAGGGTAAAGTCCTGTCTCTTATACACATCTGACGCTGCCGACGATCTACTCTGTGTAGAT
>CAJXVQ010000047.1 GCA_913060685.1 uncultured Verrucomicrobiales bacterium | reverse complement strand
AGATCAGCCTCGGTCTCGTGGGCTCGGAGATGTGTATAAGAGACAGGGGTGGGGGCGGTCCTTGTCCCGTGAAACGATGGTTTCGTAGGGAATGAACCAGTTGTTGCCGCGGCAGCGTTTGTCCTCACCCCCGGTGTGCCCCCAGCGCGCGATGTTTGATTTATCAGCGTATTCGACTCCGGCAGCCCGGCGTTCGAGTGGAACCTTGCCGGTTTTGGTGAGGTGAAAAAGGTATTCGTGGCAATCGTTGACGAAGCGCTTGGAATTGATGGGTTTGAAGTGGCCGGCGGAGATGGTTTCGCCTTTGCGAGTCTTGACGCTGATCGACTTGATCCAGTGAAAGGTGTTTTGGAGGATGAAGCCCGGTTCCCCTCCGGTGAGAGCGAGGATGATTTGGTGGGGAAGGAGCGGGTCGGCGGGAGCGGCCCCGATGTTGAGGAAAAATGAGGCCTCATCGGACATGAGTCGGTGGACTTCCCCGGCCCATTGTTGGCACCAGGTGATGAAGGAGTCGCGATCGAGGCTGTCATCGTAGGTTCCGTAATCGATTCCGATATTGTAAGGCGGGGAAGTGACGACAAGGTCCACGGACGCTGCGGGCATCTGCTTCATGCCTTCGAGGCAGTCCATTTGACGAAGTTCAATCACGCCGGAGATTCAGCTTAGGAGGAAAAATTTCAAACATTCGTTTGAAAAAACCAGAAAGTCATTTAAACGCTTGTTTGAAAATGATGGCGACCTCCGACAATGTGACCGGGACGAAGCTGGCCTTGCTTGAGGCGGCCTCGACCTTGTTCGCGGAAAAGGGGTTTGAGGTGGTGTCGGTTCGTGAGATCACGGGACTGGCCAAAGCGAATGTGGCCTCGGTTAAATACCACTTTGGGTCGCGGGAGGGATTGATCGACGCGGTCGTGGTCAGAATGGCGAAGCCGGTGAACGACGAACGGATGCGCCGGATCGATGCCTTGGAAGAAAGGGGAGGGGCGACGGTGAGGGATCTCTTGGTGGCGTTCTTTGAACCTCTGTTCTCGCAAATTCAAAGCAGCCCGCTGAGCGAGAAGCTCTTTGTCAAATTGATGGGGCGTGTCGTGGGGGATCGGCCCTATGAATTTCCGGATGAGGTCATGGGGCAGTTTCGCGAGGTGGCGGGGCGATTTGTTCCTGCCTTCATGGTCACCTGTCCGGGGCTCACGGCGGAGGATGTGTTTTGGCGCATCCACTTCTCATTCGGGGTTCTCTCCAACACCCTGACCCATGGAGAGCTCGTGAAGAAAATCAGTGCCGGGAAAGTCGGCGACGAAAAATTAACCATCACTCTCAAGCGGGTCATCGACTTCTGCGAAGCAGGCTTTCAACAATGAAATCAATTTTTCCTATTATTGCGCTGGTACTTGTCGGGTGTTCAGCCGATCCTCCGGAGAACGGCCTTAATGAAAAAATTCCTAAAAGTTTTCCGGTCAGATGGGCTGCGACTCCGGAGGCGCAGGCGGGAATTGATTCCCACTGGGTCGGGCATATTGGTGGATCAAAGGCTGAGTCGCTGGTAAACGAAGCTTTTCGGAAAAATCCCGATATGAGAGTGGCGGCCGAGCGGGTGAGCCGGGCGGTCGCGGCAGCTGCGACGGCAGGTGCCGCGATGAACCCTCAGATCACAGCCGGACTGAACGCAAATCGGCAGGAGCAGATTTTTGTGGGTTTGCCGATCGGAGATGGCAATGGAATCCCTTCTGCTATTTTTGAGAATTTTGGGGCCAATTTTACCGTTGCCTGGGAGCCTGATGTTTGGGGGTATCGCCGCGCGGGGCAAGCTGCACTCAAGGCCGATGCTCAAGCGGAATGGAATGCCTGGCGTGCCGCCCGGGCTTCCCTGGCAGCCCAAGTGATGAGATCATGGCTTGCGCTGGCGGAGGCAAACGAGCAGATCGGTTTGGCCATGGAAACGCAGGAGTTGCTGAAATCTACGAAAGATATCGTACTGGATCGTTTTAATAATGCCTTGGCGGCAGATGGCGGTTCGGCCGCCGAGGTTCGTTTGGCTGAGAGTGAGATGGCGACAAACGAGGCTTTGACTGCCCAGAGACAAGGTGAGCAGGCCCAGGCTCTCCGCCAGCTTGAGGTCCTCCTCGGACGCTATCCCAGGGGGACGATTGCGAATGCGGTTCGATTGCCCAAGATCCCTAAGAGGCCGCCCGCCGGCTTGCCTTCCGAGCTTCTTTTACGCCGACCTGACATTCTCGAAGCGGAGCGTCGCTTTGCCTCGACAGAGAGTCTCGTGAAACAGGCCAATCTGGCTTTCTACCCGAGCTTCTCGATCACCGGGACCGCCGGGGCGTCCACGGAAGTCTTTCGCCGGATTTTCAATTCCGACTTTGGCGTGTGGTCGCTGGCGGGAGGTCTTACCCAGTCAATTTGGGCCGGGGGGCAGTTGAAGAGCGAGAAGACTCGAATCACAAGCAATATGCGGTCCAATTTGGCGAAGCTTCAAAGCACGGTTATGAAGGCCTTTGGTGAAGTGGAGCAAGCGCTGGCGGCCGAGCGGTTTTTGATGGCTCGTGAGGCGGCGATTTCGAAGGCTCTGAAGTCAGCCGAGGAGGCTTCCGATGCCGCAGCATCTGAATATTCCAGTGGCATCGGCGATGCTCTCACCTTGATCACAGCCCAGGGGAATCGCATCGCCCTCGCTTCCCAAAAGGTCACCTTAAAGAGACTGATCCTTGATAACCGAATTACTCTTCACCTCGCCCTTGGCGGAGATTACAAGCCCCGGAAATAAGACCTATGAAAACTGTCATCACTTCGATCATTGTCATCGCGCTCGTCGGTGGCGCCACCTTCACTGGAATCAAGATTCTGGAGAAGAACGCGCCCGAGGCGGAGAGTAAGGTGCGGGTCGAGAAGCCTCCGGTTGTTGTAGTTGCGATTGCCCGTAAAGAGGATCTGAATTTTCCACTGACCAGCGAAGGAGTGGTGAGGGCTAGTCGTGATACCATCCTCTCGGCTCAAGTGGCCGGCCAAATTGTAGACGTGGACCCGAAGTTCGAAGTTGGGGCGACTTTCAAGGAGGGAGAGGTCATCGCGAAAATTGATCGAGTGAATTTCGAGGCTGCAGAGGCGCAGGCCCAATCGACCTTGGCCGATGCAAAACTCAATTTGGTTCAGGAGAAGGCCAGGGCAGATCAATCCGCACGCGATTGGAGAAAAATTGGGGGAGGTAAAGTGGCGACCGATCTTGTCTTGCGTGTTCCCTTTATGGAGAGTGCCCGGGCCCGGGTGCTGGCGGCGGAAAAGGCTCTCGAGCTTGCGGAAGAGGACCTGAGACGGACTGAGATTAAGGCACCTTTTAATTGCCGGGTTCGTGCGGTGAATCTCAATCGCGGTGCGACCGTGGCTCCGGGATCACAGCTTGGAACGATCTACGACGACCAAAATTTAACGATTCGATTGCCCTTCTCTATGGATGACTATGCGCAGATTCCCGATAAATCGGAGATCAAGCTCTTCACGACCATCAGTGGCCAGCTTTATGAGTGGGATGCAAAGATGATGTGGGAACTGGGGGAGGTCGATCAGTCCACGCTCTCGGCATACGTTCTTGCGAAGGTGACTGAGAATTCCGACCAATCCCGGCGCTTTCGCTTGCCCGTGCCTGGCATTTTCGTGAACGCCAGACTTAAGGGCGCGGCCCTGCCCGGGGTGGTGGGAGTGCCTCGCTCTGCGGTTCGCGGGAGGAATCAGGTCTTTGTTCTGAATGAGGAAAGTAAGCTGGAAATCCGGGAGTTGACCATCGCCCGTAGCACGGCGACAAACGTTTATACGACCCAGGGCATTGAGCATGGTGAGGAAGTTATTTTGACGAAGCTGGAGATGCCCGTCGCCGGAATGATCCTGAAAAAATCGGTGGCAAAAGACGCGGACGAGTCCGGGGCAATCACGATCCCAAACTAGGACCATGGAAAAAATCATCAAATGGTTCAGCGGCAATCATGTCGCGGCGAACTTCCTCATGCTCATGGTTCTGATAGCCGGCTTTGTGGCGTGGTTCCAGCTTCGCAAGGAGGTCTTTCCCGAGACTTCGTTTGACGCGGTCATTGTCAATGTTCCCTATCCCAATGCGACGCCCGAAGAGGTGACAAACGGGGTGATCATTCCCATCGAAGAAGCGATTGCCGACGTTGAGGGGGTGAAGCGGGTGACCTCAACGGCGAATCGTAACCTTGGAGCGCTCACCATCGAGGTCGAAACCGGTTATGAAACCAGGAATGTCATGGGCGATGTTCAGACCAAAGTGGATGCCATTGACAACTTTGCGGACAGTGCCGAGGAGCCGGTCTTCGAGGAACTGGTGGTGAATCGTCAGATCCTCAGCCTCGCCATCACGGCGGAGACCGATGAAGCAAGTCTTCGTGAGTATGCCGAGAAGGTTCGCGATGGATTGCTGAACTACGAGCAGCCTGTTCCGAAAACCCGGCAGGAAAAATTCGCAGCCTTTTTTAAGGCTCCCGGAGAGGTGATCCAGTCTTTCCTGAAAGGCCGGGAGACGATCAAGAAGGTGGAGCTGGCTTCGGTGAGGCCATACGAGATTTCCATCGAAGTTCCCGAGGATAACTTGCGGCAGTATAATCTAACCTTACAGGAAGTTGCGATGGCGGTTCGGAGCGCCTCGCTGGATCTGCCCAGTGGGTCGGTGAAGACGGCATCGGGAGAGATTGTGGTGCGGGCTGTGGGACGGAAGTATCGCGGTGAGGAATTTCGCGGGATCACGGTGAAGAAACTTCCCGATGGTTCTGAACTCAAGTTGAGTCAAATCGCGGAAGTGATCGATGGTTTCGAGGATACCGAGTTGGTCTCGACTTTTAACGGCCGTTCCGCAGTTGTTCTTCACGTTTTCCGGGTCGCCGAGCAGGATACCTTGACGATTGCGAATTTAGCCCGGGAATATATCGAATCACTGGAGCAGCCCGAGGGCGTTGAGGTCGCGGTGTGGAATGATACCAGTTTGATTTTGAAGGGTCGCCTGAATCTCTTGAAGAGAAATATCGGATTGGGATTGGTTCTAGTTCTCGTCGTACTTGCGATGTTTCTCAGGCCCAGTCTGGCTTTTCTGGTGGCGCTTGGAATTCCGGTCTCGTTTGCCGGTGGTCTGTGGTTGATGCCGGATCTGGGGATCTCCATCAATATGATATCGGCTTTTGCCTTCATCCTCGTTTTGGGGATTGTTGTCGATGATGCCATTGTGGTGGGGGAGAATGTTTACACCCGGATTCAGGCCGGAGAACATCCGCGCGAGGCCAGTTGGAAGGGGACCCACGAGGTGGGCGTGGTCGTGATTTTTGGAATTCTTACCACCATGACGGCCTTCACTCCGATGCTCGGTCTGAGCGGGGTGAGCGGCAAGATTTGGCCAAACATTCCCTTGGTGGTGATCCCGGTTCTTGGTTTTTCGCTTCTTCAATCGAAGTTTGTTTTGCCGGCCCACCTGGCGCTTTTGAAACCCCACTCGGACACGCCCAGCAAGAATCCAATATTCAAGTTGCAAGGAGCGATCGCGGGCGGGTTGGAGCGGTTTGTGAAGGCGATCTACACTCCATTTTTGAATTTTTGTCTACAGTGGCGCTATGCCGTGTGGATCATTTTTTTCGGTCTCGTGGCGATCTCAGTGAACCTCGTCAAAACCGGGTGGGTTCCATTTCAATTCTTTCCCAAAGTGGAAGGTGAGATTCTTTCAGCCAAGCTCGAGATGCCTCTTGGTGCTCCTTTTGCCGAAACCGAGCGAGTGGTCAGGAAACTTGAGAAGGCCGCGCTGGAGCTGGGGGCAACGACCAGGGATAATTACGGGAATTCCGTCGTGGTGAATCAACTTGCGACGGCGGGAATGCAGCCCTTTCAGGGGGGCTTCTCTCCTGTCGTTCCGGCCGGAACCCATCTCGGTGAGGTGACTCTGGAGCTCTCGGCCGCCAAGGCCCGCGGTGAAACCAGCACCAGCGAGATGCTGAAGTCAAAGTGGCAGAAGATTGCCGGTGACATCCCGGGGGTTGTTTCGCTCTCGTTTAAAGCGGAGACTGCAGCAGGCGGGAATGCCATCGATATCAATCTGACCGGGCGTGATAATGATCAGCTGGTCGCCGCCGCGAGATGGGCCACCGACAAGTTGCGCAACGAATACAAAGGCGTCGTGGATGTCTCAAACTCCGACCGCCGGGGTCGCGAGGAATTGATCGTTCGTGATCTCACCCCTCGTGGGAAAGCTCTCGGATTTGATCTCAACATGGTCATGAACCAGGTTCGCGATGCCTTCTATGGAAACGAAGTGCAACGCCTGCAGCGGGGTCGCGACGAGGTGAAGGTGATGGTGCGTTATCCCGAATCCGAGCGGGAATCATTGGCCAACTTTGAGAAAATGAAGCTACGCACGCCGGCGGGAGAAGAAGTTTCTCTCCTGGATATTGTGGTGCCTGAATACGGAAGAGGTCCGGCCACGGTGACACGGGTCGATCGTTTTCGGACCATTAGTATCAAGGCTGATGTCGATCTTGCCGGAGGCTACAATGCCAACGAAATTGTTGAAAAATACACCGAAGAAGTACTTGATAAGATCAAGGACGAATTCCCGGGTGTGCGTTATTCCTTCGAGGGTGAGCAGAGTGACCAGCGCGATAGTCTTCGTGAAATGAGTATCGGTTTTGTGGGCGCGCTTATGCTGATGTACGTCTTAATGGCGATTCCCTTGAAGAGCTATGTCCAGCCTCTCATCGTCATGAGTGTCATTCCCTTCGGCATTGTCGGTGCGATCGCCGGGCACGTGATCATGGGGCTGAATATGAGTATTATGTCGATGTGTGGCATCGTGGCGCTCGCGGGAGTCGTCGTGAATGACAGCCTTGTGCTTGTGGACTACGTCAACCGCCATCGTAAAAATGGGATCAGCATTCTGGAAGCGGCCCGAAATGCCGGGGCGAGACGTTTCCGACCGATCATCCTGACTTCTCTCACCACTTTTGTGGGCTTAATGCCGATGCTTTTGGAGGATGATGTGCAGGCCAAATTCCTCATCCCAATGGCGGTTTCCCTTGGATTTGGTATTCTCTTCGCGACTGCGATTACTTTGATTCTGGTGCCGTCGCTCTATGTCATCCTGGAAGATGTGAGGAATTTATTCACAGGTGGAAATAAGTCTTTGGCAAACGACCAAACTGGGGGAGATTCTGGTTATGTTTCTTGAAGCTCTCGCGAGTGCCTTCCCCGAATCCTCATACACCCAACCCGAGTGCTTTGAGTTTTCCAAAACGACGGCATCTTTTCAGGGCCTCAGTCGACGTGGGCAGGGGATCATGGAACGGGTCTTGATGGGGGATTCAGGAATCGGGAAACGACACTTTTGCTCTGATCAACCGGCCTCGATGTTCGACGTGGGGGCGCAGAAGTTGAATGAATACTTCGAGCGCGAGGCTCCAAAGCTGGCGATTGCAGCTCTCGAGAAGACGGGTGTCAAAGCGGCCGAGGTTGATGCCTTAATCATCTGCACTTGCACCGGCTATCTCTGCCCGGGCGTGACCAGTCACGTGGCGGAGCAAATGGGGATGCGTGACGATGTCTACTTGCAAGACATCGTGGGTCTGGGCTGCGGGGCGGCGATCCCAATGATGCGGGCTGCGGAGGGTTTTCTGGCGGCAAATCCCGGGAAGCGGGTGGCGACGGTGGCGGTTGAGATTTGTTCGGCCGCTCTCTTCGTGAATGAGGAACCGGGTGTTCTCATTAGCATGTGTCTTTTTGGAGACGGAGCCTCGGCGGCCGTTTGGTCGGACGTGGCCGGGGAGGGGAAGTGGAAGGTCGGAAAGTTTGATACCGTGCATGTGCCTGAGGAGCGGGAGAAGATTCGCTTCATCAATTCGGGCGGAAAATTGGAGAATAAGCTGCATCGATCGGTTTCAAAATTGGCGGCGGAAGCGGTCGAGCGGCTCTGGACTCGACGGGAGAACGATCCGGACCAAGTGCTGGCCCATACCGGCGGGCGCGATGTCATCGAGGCCCTTGAAAAGAAGATGGGGTGGGAATTGCAGGAAACGCGTCAGGTTCTTCAAGACGCGGGGAATTGCTCCAGTCCCTGCGTGCTTTTCGCGCTGGAGGAGCGATTAAAGGACTCCGCAGGCGATTCGCGATACTGGCTGACCAGTTTTGGGGCGGGATTTTCGGCACATTCTTGTGAGATGTGGCGTTGACAGAGGAGGGTCGGGAGATGACCGTCTCCGCGACATGATAAACAGAAAACGCCGGATCGTAACCGGTATCCTTAGTGGCGCCCTTGGTTTGACTGCGGTCGCTCAAGAACCCGCGGCTCCTGCCAAACCCGTAAAACCAGCCGCTCCGGCTGACCCCGCCAAGCCGGTCGTTGATCCTTTCAAAGCTCCTGGCAATGTGGCCGCGGCTCCCGCCGAAGCTGAGAAGACCGCATCGGGCCTCGCTTCAATGGTCCTGACGAAGGGAACCGGAACCGAGAAGCCCTCTGCAACGGACACCGTTCAGGTGCATTACACGGGTTGGAAAGCGTCCGATGGCGAGATGTTTGACAGCTCGCTCAAGCGAGGCCAGCCCGCCAAGTTTGCGCTTGATGGCGTGATCAAAGGTTGGACCGAAGGGGTTCAGTTGATGGTAGTCGGAGAGAAGCGCCGCTTCTGGATTCCTTCCGAGCTTGCTTATGGCGACGAAGGTCGTGTGGCCGGTAATCTTACTTTTGACGTCGAGCTTCTCGAAATCATCAAGCCGCCGTCAGCTCCCAAGGATCTGACGGCTCCCGCCGATGCTGAGAAGACTGCCTCTGGCCTGAAGTCAAAGATCCTCAAGGCCGGTGAAGGTGACACCACTCCGGGACCGGAAGATGTTGTGACCGCTCAATTCACCGGCTGGAAAGCGGACGGTGAGTTTTTGACCACGACCGTCGGAAATCCGCAGCCTGCCCAGTTTAAAGTGGACGAGCTCAATATCAAAGGCTGGGCCGAAGGTCTTCAGTTGATGAAGAAAGGCGAGAAACGACGTCTCTGGATTCCTGCCGCTCTTGCTTTCGGCAAAGAAGGTGAAGCTCCCGAGGGTGCTCCGACCGGGGATTTGATTTTTGACTTTGAGTTGATTGACTTCCGGTCCGTCCCGAAGCCGCCACCGCCACCGAAGGATCCAACTGCTCCCAAGGACGTCGCAGCAGCTCCCGAGGGAGCGGCCAAGACTGAGTTGGGTATTTCCTACATCGTCTTGAAAGCGGGCGGGGGAGACAAGACTCCGGGTGACACCGATCTCCTCAAGATCAACTTCAGCGGCTGGGATGCCAATGGAGCGGCGATTGCCTCCAACAAGACCATGGGAGGCCCAATGGGGATTACCTTCGACAAGTCCCCGATTACGGGATGGATTGAGATTCTTAAGTTGATGAAGAAGGGCGAGAGCCGCCGTATTTGGGTTCCAGAGGCTTTGGCCGCGCCCGCTGGTTCTGGTCGGGGTCCCTTGACCTTCGATCTTGAGTTGGTTGACTTTAAGGCGAAGCCTACTCCGCCTCAAACTCCCGCCGATGTGGCCGCTGTTCCAGCTGATGCCGTGAAGACCGCTTCCGGGCTTGCTTATAAGGTTCTCAATAAAGGAACCGGCAAGCGCAAGCCTGTTGCGACTGACACCGTGAAGGTTCACTACGCGGGCTGGACGACTGATGGAAAGCTCTTCGATAACTCGATCGAGCGCGATGAAATGGCTGAGTTCCCGCTGAACGGCGTGATCAAAGGCTGGACCGAGGGCGTACAGCTCATGGTCGAGGGAGAGAAGACCCGTTTCTGGATTCCTGTCGAGATGGCCTATAATAACCAGCCCGGCAGTCCTGCGGGCATGCTGGTTTTCGATATCGAACTCTTCGAGATCGTAACTCCCGTGGCTCCCAAGAAGATCGAGGCGGTGACCCCACCGATCAGAATCGATCCTCCCAAGCCGAAGGCGGAGGAACCTGCTGAGAAGGCTGGCGAGTAGAATCTCCGATTCTTTAATTCTTCAAAATGGCCTGTCGCATTTCTGCGGCAGGCCGTTTTTTTTGTCTGCCGCAGCCGGGGCGCAGGTCGGATCGATTCTTCCCCTTTCCGGCCTTGGCTGGCTCATTGGCGGTATTGGCCTTGTTGTGGGCTAGATTTTGATTGTGCAGAGTTCCATGATTTCCTACCGGGGAAGGGCATGAAAACACCGACACCCTTCATTGTAGCCTTATTCCTCGGTAGCTTTCTCTTGGCGAGTTGCCAGTCCAATACCACCACTGATGTGGCACCGACTCCTTCTCCCGCTGCCAAGGTGAAGCCTCTGCCTTCGTGGACCAAACTCGTTGGTCAAAAGGGTACTCGCGCGAATTCCCGTCAGGTGAAATTCACCACTAAAATGATCGAGATTACTCGGGAGCCCGGGTCGGAAGATCTCCCTTCGGGGCTCTCTCAAAAGAAGCTCAGCAGCAGGGCCTATCAGTCTTATGTCAGGAAGATTTCCCAAAAAAAGGGAGCTGACATCATGAGCTCTCCTTCTGTCGTGTCCTACGAGGGCGAAACGGCAAAGGTCGGGATCACTCGCGAATTTGCTTACCCCAATCCCCGCCAGCCTTCCCAATCGATGACAGAAGAGACGGGCGTCACCCAGTTCTTCCGGGCCCGTTCCTACGACGGCGGCAAGACGTATCGCCTCAACATCCTTGCGCAAGTGAAGGAATTCACCGGCTTCCAAGAGCTCCCGAGCGGTGCCGAGCAACCCGTCTTTAAAACCCGCCAGATCGGAGAGACTGTCACGATCGCAAATGGTGAGACCATTCTCTTCTCCGGACTCGTCACCGATGAGGAACAACAAATTGAAGACAGAATTCCGTTCCTTGGCGCCATTCCCCTCGTTGGGCGGGTCTTCTCCCAAACGAAGACCCATACCTTCAAGTCTGAGCTCATTCTCGCGGTTACCGCTGATCGGGTTCGTTGAGGATCAAGCCGGTGGAGCTTTTATAGGCTTGTGATCCTGCCAGCGCTTCTTTAGGAGCGGGGAGATGTCCATTGACTTACGCAGCGATACGGTGACCCGCCCGACTCTTGCGATGCGAGAGGTGATGGGTTCGGCGGAAGTTGGCGACGATGTTTTTGGTGACGATCCCACCGTGGCCCGACTTGAGGAGCTTGCGGCGGGGATTTTGGGGAAGGAAGCGGGGATGTTTGTTCCCAGCGGAACGCAGAGTAATCTCTGCGCGATGCTCACTCATTGTGAAAGGGGCGATGAGTATATCGTGGGGCAGTCGGCGCATACTTATCTCTTCGAAGGGGGCGGGGCAGCCGTGCTGGGAAGCATTCAGCCGCAGCCACTTGATCAGGAGCCTGACGGAAGCTTGGCATTTGATAAGATTGCGGGTTTGGTGAAGCCCGATGATTTCCACTTCGCGCGAACTCGTCTTTTGTGTCTTGAAAACACGACCTGGGGAAAAGTCCTGCCACTTGACTACCTCGAATCAGTGGGTGGCTTTGCGGAAACGCACGGGCTTGCCCTGCATCTTGATGGGGCGCGGATATTCAATGCGGTGATTGCTTCTGGTAAATCGGCCGCAGATTTGGCGGCGCCTTTTGATTCGGTGTCACTCTGTTTGTCGAAGGGTTTGGGGGCGCCGGTGGGGTCCGTCCTGGTTGCTTCGGGTTCTTTTATCAAAGAAGCGAAGCGTTGGCGGAAGATGTTGGGCGGAGGGATGCGGCAGGCTGGAATACTGGCAGCTGCCGGAATTCATGCGTTGGAGGACCATCTCGAGCGATTGGCGGATGATCATGACAATGCCCGCAGACTCTCGCAAGGTTTGGCTTTGATCCCGGGGCTGAAGGTCGACCCGGTGCAGACGAATATGGTGTTCGTTGATGCGTCGGGGGATCAAGTGGCCACTCTTTCGGAAAGGCTTCAGGATCAAGGGGTTTTGATTGGGGGATACACTGGCGGAAAGATGCGGCTCGTGACCCATCTGGATGTTTCGGCGAATGATATTGAGACTGTGATCAGCGCCTTTAGTGAGATTTTCAGAGCATGATGATCAAGGTGAAAAGCGGCGGAATCGGCAATTTTAGGATTGGTTTTGCCCTTGTTTCTTTGGGGCTGCTCAATTAGCACCATCGCCTCGCACCGAGCCTTCGGGGGGGGATTTCGTTATGACGGCTCTCAAAAAACTGGTCACACTTGAATCGGTCATTCTCGAACTTACCGAGACTGATCACGAACAGGTCGTACTCGAGATGATCGGGCATCTGTGCAAGATCGGCAAACTCCCCTCGGGTGATTGCTACTGTGTGGGGAATGCGGTCTTGGAACGCGAATCTCATATTGGAACCGGGCTTGGATCGGGCGTGGCGATTCCCCATGCCCGGGTGAAGGAGTTGAAGGAGACTTTGGTTGTCTTTGCGAGATCTCGTGAAGGGGTGGATTTTGACTGCCCGGATAATGCTCCATCTCGTTTGATCTTTCTGATGCTGGTGCCCGAGGATCAAGCGGCCAAGCACTTGCAGTTGCTCTCGGAACTTGCCAAGGTTTTTGGCCAATCTGAGCGCCGCGAGCAGCTTGAAGAGGCCAAGACAGCGGAGGAGATCTGCGATATATTTGCCAACGCCATCCCAGCCTGATTTTAGTCATGACCATTCCCGAAATCCTCCGTGAGAAAGTTCTCTCAGCTCTTGAAGCTCTCGAAGTTGCCCTCCCTGATCCGGACCGGATTCAGGTGACCAAGGCGGCGGATCTGCGCTTCGGTGATTTTCAGAGTAATGTCGCCATGATGATGGCCAAGCCGCTTGGAAAAAATCCCCGCGAGTTTGCGACCGAACTGTCTGAGAAAATTTCCGATGAAGATCTCTGTGAGGTTTCCATCGCTGGTCCGGGGTTTCTAAATTTCACTCTCACTCCGGCGGCTTGGGCCAATTTGGCCAGAGCCCAGTGGGAGTCCGCCGATCTCGCGGTGACGCAGGTGGATGCGGCTCAAACCATCGTGGTGGATTTTTCGGCTCCGAACGTGGCCAAGCCGATGCACATCGGGCATATCCGCTCGACCATTATTGGCGAGTGTCTCTCGCGGGTTGCGACGAAGGTGGGTCACAAGGTCATCAAAGATAATCACATTGGTGACTGGGGGACCCAGTTTGGAATGGTGACCTGGGCGTGGAAGAAGGGCGTGGATGAAGCGCGTCTGGAAACCGAGCCTCTGCAGGAGTTGCTTCGGCTTTATCGCCTAGCCTCCGATGCTTCGAAAGAAGATGAAGCGATCAAGGAGGAATGCCGGGCTGAGTTGGTGAAACTTCAGCAGGGTGACGCAGAGAATAAGGCAATCTGGGAGCGTTGTCTGGCACTGTCCCGCAAGGGGTTGGACAAGATTTATGATCGGCTCGATGTCAGTTTTGATCACTGGATGGGTGAGAGTGCGTATAATGATGCCCTCGCCCCCTTGGTGGAAAAACTTTTGGAAAACGGGCAGGCTCGGGAGAGCGACGGCGCGGTTTGTATTTTCTCAAGTGAATCAGGAAAGCCCAAGGCGGATCCCTTTAAGATTAATCGCGATGGAGAGTGGCAGGATTTTCCCATGATGATCCGGAAGAGTGATGGGGCATTCAACTATGCGACGACCGATATTGCGACGGTGGAGCATCGGGTCAACGATTGGCAGGCTGATCACATTTGGTATGTCGTGGACTTCCGGCAAGGGGGGCACTTTTCCCAGCTTTTCGAAGCCTCGAAGCGTCTTGGGTTTGATCAAGTGAATCTCGTACATGTGGCCTTTGGGACGATTCTCGGCAAGGATGGTAAGCCGCTCAAAACGCGCGAGGGTGATTTGCCCCAGCTTGAGGATGTCTTGAATGATGCCGTGAAGGCGGCACGAATGATCGTGGATGAAAAGAGCCGCCTTGATACGGTGGAGGAGAAGGCGGAGTTGGCCGAATTGATCGGAGTCAACTCGGTGAAGTTTACCGAGTTATCGCACCACCGGATGTCGGACTATGTCTTCGATCTGGACAAGATGGTGGCCCTTGAAGGGGACACTGCTCCTTACCTGCTTTACAGTTATGTGCGGTCACGTTCCATCTTCCGAAAGCTCGATGAGAAGGTGACCTTGAATGGTGGAAATCTCCAACTTACCGGGAAGGCTGAGATTCATTTGGTGCGGATGTTGAGCCGCTACAGTGATCAGGTTCACCAGGTCCTGGATGACTATCGTCCGAACCTTCTCGCGACTTATTTGCTGGAGTTGGCGCGGGCCTTTCATTCCTTCTTCGAAGCCTGTCCGGTTTTGAAATCGGAAGGGCAAACCCGTGAGAGTCGGCTGATTTTGTGTGACCTGACTTCGAGAGTTCTGAAGGATGGTCTCAACCTGCTGGCGATCCCGGTTCCCGAGCGCATGTAAGCATGAAGATTCCTATCGTCATTAAGATCGGAACGGGTGTTCTCACTCGTGAAAATGGCACGCTGGATGGGGCCTCGTTGGTCCGCCTGGTTACAGCGGTGGCTGAGCTCAAGGCTGCGGGACATGCGTGTGTTATGGTGTCATCGGGAGCGGTCGGGGCGGGGGTGAGTTCGTTGAATCTCACCGCATATCCGGATGATGTTGAGACTCGTCAGGCGGCGGCCGCGATTGGTCAGGCGCGGTTGATGCAGCGTTACCAGACTCTTTTTGAGCAGTTCGACCTCGATGTGGCCCAGTTGCTTTTGACGGGATCGGATTTGAAGGATCATCGTGAGCGGGTTTGCTCGACGATGCGGCGTCTCCTGAAAGAAGGGGATATCATTCCTATTGTGAACGAGAATGACTCGGTGGCGATTGAGGAACTGCGGGTGGGGGATAACGATATGCTTTCCGCAGGGGTTGCCGAGATGCTTGGGGCCCGGCAATTGATTCTCTTTACCACGGTGGATGGTCTTTTGGATGACGACGACAAATTGATTGCACACGTTGACGATCTGGCGGCAGTGAGTGGGATGGTGCGATCCGGGAGCGGGAAATTTTCGATCGGAGGGATGGCTTCGAAGCTCCAGGCGGTGAAGTATGCCACGGAGTCAGGGATCGAAGTTTTGGTGGCGAATGGTCGCAAGCCGGAACAGATCCTGGAGCTGGTCGATGGAGGTGGGGTTTGCACTCGCTTCGGTTGTCGCTAATTGAACTTCACCTTGCGGGATCAAAGCGGCATCATTTCGGCATGACGAAAGCCGAGAAATCTTTTCTGTTTGATCTCCTTGAGACTCCCAGCCCGACTGGTTTTGAAATGCCCGGCCAGAGGGTGTGGGCCAAGTATATCGGGAAGTTCGCAGACTCCGTGGAGTGCGATGCTTACGGATCGACTTGGGCGACCTTGAAAGGGAGTTCGGATAAAGTGGTGATGCTGGAGGCCCATGCCGATGAGATCGGCTATATGATCAAATACATCACCAAGGAGGGCTTTCTTTACCTGGACCGGGTCGGGGGAAGTGACTCGGCGACCGGGAGAGGCCGCCGGATTCAGATTATGGGAGATAAGGGAACGGTGCCGGGAGTGATCGGAAATACCGCGATTCACCTGCGGCGGGATGCTTTGGCAAGTGAGAAGGCTCCGAAGATCCACGAACTTTGGGTGGATGTGGGGGCCTCGTCACCTGAGGACGTTGCGGAACTTGGCCTGCGGGTCGGTCATGCGGCGGTTTATGCCGATGGTCCCACCGAGTTGGGGAAGGATCGAATCGTGAGCCGGGCGGTCGATAACCGGATCGGAGGATTCATGATTGCGCAGGTGATGAAGAAGCTTGCGGCAGCGAAGACAAAGCCGGCCTTCACCGTGGTTTGTCTCAACGCAGTGCAGGAGGAAATCGGGGGATTTGGAGCCACGATGGCGACCCACCGAATCAAGCCGGACATTTGTATTTGCACCGATGTCACCCACGCCACCGATACTCCGGGTTTGAGCGCTCCGATGTATGGGCGGGTGGATCTCGGCGGGGGGCCGACGGTGACGCATGGCTCGGCGAGCCATCCTCTTGTCGTGGAGCGACTCCTTCAGGTTGCGAAGAAGAAAAAGATCGATATCCAGCATGAAGCGGCCAGTCGTTTTACGGGAACCGATACTGATTCAATCTTCCAGTCCCGCGATGGCGTGCCGAGTGCGTTGGTTTCACTGCCATTGCGCTGCATGCATTCCGTGATCGAAATGGCGGCCTATTCTGATGTGGATGCGACGGCGGATTTGATGGCGGGATTTGTGGAGAGCCTCAAAAAAGGGGAGCATTTTCATCAAACACTAAAGTGAGTTGTTTTTTCGGGTGACTGATTTTGTGCAAGTGCTCTAATAAGATTCATGAAGAAACGTCGCGGTCGCAGAGGGTTTTGGTGGTGGTCCTGGCTATTGGCCCTGATAACCATCGGAGGGACTGTTGGTGGGTTTTTCATGGGGAAAAAGCAGTGGGATGATGCCCCCAAGGAATATCTCGCAACGGCGAAGCTCTCTTTTTACGTCCGTGATCCTTTTGTCCCGGTAAAAAGCGGGGTGGAAATCAGCACCAGTGCGGTGGCCGATGAAAATGAGGCCAAGGTTCTTCGTGTGACAAAATCGGGGGATTCCTTGGGCGAGATCGCAAAGGAGCTGGAGCTCGCCAAGAAGTGGGGGATGAGCCCGGCTGACGTTGTGACAAAGCTGGCTGCGGGCCTTGAACTTGATCTGATTAAGGAGAGGGACGAATTGAGTGTCAATGCGACCATGAACGATCCGGTCATAGCCGCTGAAATTGCCAATGCCGTTGCCAAGGCAATTCCTGGCAGGATCAAGAGCATTGACGAAAGAAACAAGATCGAGGCTTTGAAGCAACTTGAGATTGAGGCTCAGCCTTTTGTCGATGAAGACTTTGAAGCTCTGAGTGGTTTGAAGAAGGCACTCGCAGCCGAGAATATCAATATCGAACCCGGACCTGATGTCGATTGGACTGACTTTCTTATCTTTCCGGAAGTTTTATCGGCAAAGTTGAAATGGGATTCCGCAAAAGACCTTCTCGCGAGTACCCGGACGGGGCAGGCCGAATATCAGAATTACTGGGCCAAGCCGGTTAAGCCTTCCTTCTTGGGAGAGAAGGCGGTGGCTCCTCCCGGCTTCGTGGGACCGGCCCTGAAGCCTTATCAAACCAGATGGTCGGTCTACGGACTGACGATGGGAATGGTCGTGGGATTACTTCTGATGCTGGTTTTTTGGAAGCTCTTCCCATAGAGGACTTGGCGGATTGCGGAAGACGGAGACTTGTCTGATCGTCTTGGTGGTGCGAGACTTCCCCTGATGCGTTGGATCGTTCTGTATTTTTTTGTTTGTTCTCTCAGGGTTTTCTCCGGAGAGCCCTCTGATATCGCTCTTGAATTTATCAAGAGTCTTGATGAGAAAGTAGCCAAATCGGACCTTTCCAGGGAGCTGGCGATTTCGCCATTTTGTGGACCTGAAAAGCGGAACCGCATTGATGATCTATGGAAACGTCGCGGTGATTGGAGTCAAAGGGGGAAATTTGAGTTTTCTCCGATCAATGAGATCATTGACGGTGATCTGGCGGCAGTGATCATTGGAGCAAGAAGCCCTGATGGTCCCGACACGGCGACCGTTCTTTCGCTGGGACTTATCAAGAAGGGAGACCGGTGGCAGTTGGCTCCGGTTGAAGGAAGCTTTGACAACACCGGCTTGGGCTTTGGTGGCGAAATTAAGAGCCGGGTGAGCGAGCTTGAGCGATGGATGGCTCTGCAGAGGGTCAAGGCGATGATCAATTTGCGACGCCTGGAGATGGAGCGATTTCGCAAAAAAATGGGTGGTGCTGTTTCTCCAAGCGATCTCGCACTAGACGACCCGAAGAAGGTTCTTCTTCGCTTCATCGAAGCCGCTGAAAATAAGGAGACGAATGCTCTCATTGTTTGGCAGGGTTTTCTGGAGCGAGACCAGCTGCCGGACCGTGACTGGGACCAGCACCTGCGGGCCACCCGCATGGGAATGTCAGGCAAGGATAAGCAGAGAATTTGGCGATTGATGAGTTCCCGCAAGGTCATGAAAGTGATTGTGGAAGAGGATCCGGATGAAGAAGAAGCGGGGTTCATGGTCGGTTTCCTTTCCAGTTACGAGACCCAACCGAGGAATGAGAGGCTCAATCCGGTCCGGTTTGTTCTCCTCAAGACCGAGCAAGGATGGCGGGTGACCCTTCCTTCCTACTTTTCATTTGCCGACGAGGAGAACCAGGCGTTTCGCAGCGCCCGCAATGATGAGTTTGATTGGGATGATCGTCGTGGCGTGAAACGGATGTTCGAAATTTTTGAGGAGGCTCATAAGCAGAAGAAATCTGCTGATCCGACCGCTGTTTTGGATGCCGTGATCGAAGATCTCAAGAGCGAGGGACTCACTCCGTTTTTGCAGCGGTTCTATCGAGAAAAAAAGAAGGACAAGAAGCCTGATGACAAAGAAGCGGATGACGATGATGTTGAGTTGCTGGTTCCCCAGCGCAATGGAGGGAGATGGAAGGCGAACGCTTTTGATGACCGGCGAATGGGGCGCTACATGGAGGCCGTCAAATGGTGGGGCGAAACATTAAAGAGTCGCGACACAATCAAGGCCGAGTTGACCAAGGTCTACGTGGAGGAGAAGATGGCGCTCGGGATCCTCTCTCTGCCGACGAGCGGAGAAAGTTGGAAGCCAACTTACCGAAAGATTTGGATGTCCCATGATGAAGACGGCTGGGTGGTTCTGCCCGGAGATGACGCTCCCCTGCGAAACTCGTATCCCGAGGATCAGCAGGAAGTGGTGCAAAAAATCGTGGATGAGTTCGCGAAAGACGACTCGAAAATGGAGGAAGAGTTTTTGGTCAATGTCCTCAAGGTTGTTGGGCTTGAGAATCCAAAGGGAAGCAGCGCTTCTGAGGAGCTGGCCAAAAAATTAGTGACCGAATGGCGGGAAACAGCCGGAGATGGAACCATGATGAATCTCCTGAAAGTCTCCGCGGTCCGGAAGTTGCCGGCGAAGCCGAAAGAGTTGCTCAAGAATCTTGGGTTTATGCGGAATGGCGCTGTGGTCGCTTCCGGGCCTGATCAGACTTTGGGATCCAAAGCGGTTGGACGTTTCCGGGGAGTGTCGATTATGATTCATGGCCGCGCGATGGTGGACTTTCCTCTGATGATCGTGGTGCCAACCCAAGATGGCCACCGGGTTCTGGTCGATATCGAGTTGCCGCTTGAAACCAACAAGGGAATTCGATTTCTCAATGACGACCGTATGGATGATCTGGCAAAGGAGATGTCGAAGGAGGATCTTGCCACCATCGAGACGCTCAGGGAATGGCACCAAGAGGTTTCAAAGCCGGTGTGGGAAAAGTGGAAGCTTGAGCAGGCCGAGTCCAAGGAATGATCGAAGCGACCGAAATCGCATCCCGACTGGAAGCCTCGGTGAAGGCGGTCATGTTGGGGCAGGGGGAGACGGTGCGTCGCGTTCTCGCTACGATGGTAGCGGGTGGCCATGTTCTTCTGGAGGATGTCCCCGGGACTGGTAAAACGACCCTCGCCAAAGCCATTGCGGCTTCCGTGGGTGGTGCCAATTTTCAACGGATCCAATTCACTCCTGACCTCCTTCCTTCGGATATTCTCGGGGTGAGTGTCTTGGACTCCCGAAATGCTAAGTTTGAATTCCATCAAGGGCCGATTTTCAGCGATATCTTGTTGGCAGATGAAGTGAACCGGGCCTCTCCGCGGACCCAGAGTGCGCTTCTGGAAGCGATGGCGGAGAAGCAAGTCACGGTAGAGGGAAATCGCTACGATCTCGGGGAGCTTTTCTTTGTGATCGCGACTCAGAATCCGGTCGAACTCCGGGGCACCTATCCTCTGCCCGAGGCTCAGATGGATCGTTTCGCGTATCAATGTTCACTCGGGTATGTCTCAATTGAGCAAGAGATGGCCATTCTGAATGCGCAGGAAAAATCCCATCCACTGACCCGTGTGAATCCGGTCGTGAGTCGTGACGATCTCCTCACGGTACACCAGGCGGTGGCAGGCGTTTCCATCACTCCGGCCCTCCAGGAGTATCTCGTTCGGCTCGTTGCCGAAACCCGGGGGCGCGCTGGCGTTAAGCTGGCGGCAAGTCCACGCGCTTCGCTGAATCTTCTCCGGATTGCGCAGGCTCTCAGTCTTTTCGAGGGCCGTGATTTTGTGCTCCCCGAGACGATCCAATCACTCGCGGCTGGTGTCATTGGTCACCGGCTCGTGCTGGATGCAGATGCTCACTATGCCGGGCGGACCGGACAGACGGTGGTGGCTGAGATTGTGAGTGAACTGGCAGTTCCCGTTTAGAGGGACCGGTCCGGACCATGGTGAATTTGAGAGGAGAAACAATTCCTGCGGTGACGGTCTCCGGATTGCTCAAACACAAGCTTGATATCAGGTTGTTGCGAAAGTCTGAGCTCTTCAAAAAGCCAGCGCTTTCTCCTCACGAGAGGCGCAAAAACAAGGATGAGAAGAATGATCACTTAACTTTCCCTGGTTAGTCTGGCTATAAGGTTTAACCGTACGAAGCAAGCAGTGTCTAGACAGATGCCATGGCTCTCGAAAACATGCATATTACTGCGAGTTACTATGATATTTTGAGACTTTTGAGCGCGACGGCAGCTTCTCTGATTCAGGGAGCAGCCCGAGCTGAAATTACAGCAGTGCTCCACTGTCTCTGAACCGCTGTTCCAAACCCAATGCAGAATCTGTCTCTTATACACATCTCCGAGCCCACGAGACCGAGGCTGATCTC
>CAJXVQ010000046.1 GCA_913060685.1 uncultured Verrucomicrobiales bacterium | reverse complement strand
GAGATCAGCCTCGGTCTCGTGGGCTCGGAGATGTGTATAAGAGACAGGATCTCTGCCAGAGTTGACTCATCGGTGACGACCTCTGCTCTTCCGGAGATCCGAAGTTGATCGTGGTCGGGAGCAAGGTAGGCGAGTTCCACCTTCGGATTGGCGGCGATTTCCGAGGTTTTGTGATAGGACGCCAGATTGGCGACATAGACCACAAAGTCGGGATCAACCCGGACAGGTGAAACAGGTCGGACGCGAGGGTGGGATCCGGAATCCACCGTGGCGAGCATCGGGAATTTTGCGGCCCTGATCACAGCATGGGCAAGGTCGTAAAGTTGGGCAGGATCAACAGGTTCTGGCTGGGGTTTCATAAAAAATCTCGCTCGGGATTGGCGTGATAATCATTAACACAATTCAAGGAATTATGAAACGACTGTTGCTCATCTTTCTTGTTTTAGCGCTGATGGCCAACGCAGTGTCTGTAGCTGCCGCGATCGACTCGACTGAACTCTCTCAGCCACAAGCCATGCCGCAGCAAGTGGCGGATGTCTTCGAGAACTACTGTGCTTCCTGTCATGACGAAGCCAGTTCGACCGGCGATGGCTGATCAGCGAGTTCATCTTTGATGCCAAGTTCCATCGGCTACTTCTCGGACCTCCCGCCAAGACCAAATTTCTTGGAGCGATGCCGGGCCAAGCTCGCTAGAGTTTTCGGCATCGACCCAGGGTCGATGCGTGCTTAAATTTTTTCACCGATGCCCACACCTCATAATGCTGTCCAGTTGATTCTTGCTCTCCTCCTCTGCCTTGGTGGAAATACCGCGATGGGGCAGCGGGCCGATAGTGTGGTGACCATTAATGAGATTCACTATCATCCGGCCTCGGCCGGGGAGCCGGAGTGGGTGGAGTTGCACAATCAGATGGCGGTCCGGGTGGATGTGTCCGGATGGAAGTTTACCGAAGGCCTCGACTTCGCTTTTCCGGAGGGATCGGTCATGGAACCGGACGACTACTGGGTGCTGAGCTCGGATCCATCGCACGCTTCGATGGCGGGAGTGGCCCATGTCTTTGGTCCCTTTGTCGGTCAGCTCAACAATGGCGGCGAAACCTTGCAAGTCCGTAACCGCCATGGACGGATCATGGATGAGCTTGACTTCGACGACCGCGGAAAATGGCCGGAAGCAGCGGATGGCGGTGGCGTTTCGCTGAGCAAGATCGATCCGGAAAAGGCGAGCGGCCTTGCCGAAAACTGGACCTGGAGCCAGCAGGCCGGAGGCACTCCGGGCGCGACCAACTTCAACACGACAGGCGGAGAAAGCCAAACCGAAGCCGTAAGTGAGACCAGTCCATGGCGGGTCGACACGAGCGGGAGCGCGCTCGCCCCCTCGTGGCGGAGCCTGGGATTTGACGACAGTGGATGGCAGCCCGGCAGCGGGACCTTTGCCACGGCGTTGATTCAGAACGCCAGTTTTGAAGCGGAAACTTTTTCCGCCAGCCCTGGTTACGTCAGCGGTAATCGACCCATCACCGCCTGGAGCACTCTCGAAAACGGACTACCGGGAGGAGACGCGCGCATCGGAATCAACACCCCGGGGGCACTCGATCCCTTTGCCAACAATGGAATGGCGCCTGCGGGAAATAACGTGGCCTTCATTCGCGGCGGCTTGCGATCTCTGGCCCAGGATATTCGTGGACTGACGCCCGGCGAACGCTATCTCTTGAGCTACCGCGAAAACGGTCGCAATCCCACCACGCCGATCGGCAGCGCCACTCTCGGTGGTATCGAGGTCGTCCCGCAACACAGCGTCGCCGCGGTCGACAGTCTCGATGCATTCACCCAGCCCTATCACGTGCAGGTGGGCGGCGTCTTCACGGCTGCCGCACCAATGGCGCAATTGGAACTGAGCAATCATGCCGGCATCGGCGACTCCATTCTATACGACGACGTTCATCTCAATCCGGTGGCGCTGCACTACAGCGGGTCGGGATCGGCGACAGTCCACCGGGCGTTCGCGGACAACGGCGATCCCCTCTTGGTGCTTCTTGCCGAGGTGGATCCGGGAACGGGAGGAGAGGGCGTCAGCTTTGGATTCAAAACGACGAGCGGAACCCAGGCGCTTGTCAGTCATGGAGCGCTCTGGCTGCAAATCGATGACAGTGGCGAGGCCGTTTTAAGAGCGGATGAAGAGGGCGGGAACCACATTGTCGCTCTTTCGACAGCAGTCCCGGTCACGGCTGGATCGACCAATCGAATCGCTTTGATTTGGGATCGAACGGCGGGGAAGGCCTCGGTGGTGGTCAATCAAGCGACCATTTTTAGCGAAATCAATCTGGGTCCCTCTGCCGGGGGAAGCGACGGGATTTTCAATCCCAACATTGCCGGAGTGACCGCGACTTTTGACTCGGCTGGCGGCAATCTTTCCGAACTGGCGGTTGCGCAAGGATCCGCGCCGGAAACGACACTCCCGATTCCCGCCGGGCCGACGGTTTATCGTTTTCGCAACGAGTTTGAGTTCTCCGGATCGGCCGCCAACTCGGACCTTCTTTTGAGCTTGGCCCAGATTGGGGAGGTCACGGTTTATCTCAATGGAGTGCTCCTGCACGAGGAGCCGAGTTCGGGATCGAGCGACGTGCTCCTTCCCGGCGACGCACTTGTGGCCGGAACGAATGTTTTCGCGATCGAACTGGCCACTCCGGTGGATGCGGGGAACCTCCAACTGGCGCTGGCGACATCACTGACCACGATCGAGACTAACGACGGAGACGGCCCGGAGCGATCTCCGCTGCGCTTGAGTGAAATTTCAGCGACAGGAGCCGGAGACTTTTTCGTGGAAATCACCAACACGGCCTCTCGGCCCTTGGAGCTTTCCGGTTTCAGCTTGAACAGTTTCAGTTTGCCGATGGAGACCCTGCGTCCTGGAGAATTCCGGGCCTTCCCGGTCAGTGAGCTGGGATTCACGCCTCTCGATGAGGACGTCCTTTTTCTACGATCGAGCCAGGGCGAGGTGGCCGATGCCCAACGCGTGAAAAACAGCCTGCGTGCTTACGAACCCGACAGTAAGACCTGGCAGCATCCCAACATCGCGACTCCGGGTGCCGCGAATTCCTTTGCTCTCGATTCTCGGGTCGTCATCAACGAAATCCACTATCACCAGCGCCCGACTTATCCCGATCCTCATCACAATATCGACTACGAAGAACCTGCGCTGGAATGGATCGAACTTTTCAACTGCTCCGGCGAAACGATCGACCTTTCCACTTGGTCGCTGCGGGATGCGGTGGACTACGATTTTCCCGAAGGGACCATGCTTCCTCCCTCTGGTTATATTGTCATCAGTAATAGGGAATTCTCAGGTTCATTGAACAACCGGCGCGACCGGATTCATCTTCGCGACCCTGCCGGAAACACCGCGGATGTCGTCGAGTATCTCGATGACAAGCCCTGGCCGCGCAACGCGGATGGAAAAGGATCGAGCCTCGAGTTGCGGCACCCGAACTCCGACAACAAAAATCCCGCGGCCTGGGGAGCAAGCGAAGAATCGCCCAAGAGCGTCTGGCAGAACTTCAGCTACCGGGGACCCGGGGTGGAACCGCCGGGGAACAACAACCCGAATTACTTTCATGAATTCCTCATGGGAATGCTCGCATCGGGCGAAGTTCTCATCGACGACATCTCGGTGCTTGAAGATCCGGATGGCGCCGCGATCGAATTGATTCAAAACGGCGGATTCGAATCCGACACCGCTGGAGCGATTCCGGACAAATGGCGCATCTTTGGCAACCACCGGGAAAGCGAAATCGTGGATCTTTCGGAAGGAGGCAGGGCCTTGAAACTGGTGTCCACCGGGCGGCTCGAACACAGTTACAACCTGGCATCGACCACCTTTGCCAACGGACGAACGCTCAACTCAAGCAAGACCTACGAAATCTCTTTTCGCGCCAAATGGCTATCGGGCTCTCCCCAACTCAATACGCGTCTCTACTTCAATCGTATTTCGAGAACCCATATCCTTCCGCAACCTGCGACAACAGGCACTCCCGGTGCCTCCAACAGCACCTTGACCGCAGCGGCACCACCCAGTGTGGATTCCTTTCGTCACGCTCCCCTCGTTCCCACTGCCAATTCTCCGATTCGTATTCACGCCACCATGTCCGCTCCGGATGGAATCGCCTCGGCCACAGCGCACTACAATGTCAATGAAGACGGCTGGCAATCGGTTCCGATGTCGGGCAACGCCGCAGGCCAATATGTCGCGATCCTGCCGGGGCAAACTTCGGGAAGCGTGGTGCAATTCTATGTCGAGGCATTGGCCAACTCGGGCGCCAGCGCGATGTTTCCGCCCGAGGGAGAAAACTCGCGGGCTCTCTTCCGCGTCGATGATCGCAGCGTGGGAAATCGAGACGTGCAGGTCCTGCGCATGATGACGCTGGCCAGCGAAACCAACGTCATGCACACCTCATACCACACCCCGAGCAATCAGCGTGTGGGCACCACCCTGATCTACAATGATCGTGAAGTCTGGTACGACGCCCAAGTGCGGCTGCGCGGTTCTTCCTTCGGTCGGCGCGGGTCGCGGGTCGGATGGAATATCAAATTCCCTGCGGACCGCCCCTTCCGCGGTGTTCACGAAACGGTGGCCATCGACGGCGGCTTTTCCGTTCCGCGAGGCGATGGAAACGGTTTTCTTCAAGTGGGACCCGGAGTGGCCACGAACGAGTTGATTTACAATCAAATGGCAAACCGTTCCGGCGCAGTTCCCGCAAGTCATGACGACGTGATCTACGTGGAAGCTCCGCGCGCCGGCGACGACAAGATGGCCCAACTGAAGATGGCGCGCTTCGGCGATATCTGGAAATCCTCGAGCTTTGAGCGTGGCGACGAGGGGACGTCCTTCAAGTTCGAACTCATCTACCATCCCCGCACCACCATCGATGGAAATCCCGAGAGCCCCAAGTCCGTTTACGATGCGGTCCGCGGTGTCGATATCCGCGACATGGGACCGGACAAAGAGGCTTACCGGCACAACTTTTGGATTCAAAACCAGAGTGCTCGCGACGATTACGGTTCCTTGATCGACTCGGCAATGGCGATCAGTGAATCGGCCGGAAATCTGCGCGATGCGACCGATGCCGCTCTCGACATCGACAATTGGCTGCGGGTCATGGCATTTCAGTCGCTGACCATGACGGTGGACAGTTACAACAACGGACTCGCTCACAACATGCTCATCTATGGACGGCCGCAGGACGGTAAGACAATGTGGATTCCATGGGATGTCGATCATGCCTTTTATGCCTCGCCGAGCACCTCCATTTTCGGACAGGCCAATGGAGATTTCGCCGATGTCGTGCAGATCCCGGCAAATCGCCGCGCCTATTGCGGACACCTGCTTGATCTCTGCAAGACAGGTTTCGATCCCGCCTATATTGCCGGTTGGGTCACGCACTTCAATGATGTCGGCGAGATGCCGATCGCCGCGCACTACACCCAATGGATCACGGACCGGCGCAACTATGTTCTGGGACAACTGAACTCGCAGCACCCGCCGCAGACGTTTCGCATCACGACCAACAGCGGCAACAATTTCAGTGTTACCGATTCCTCTGTGATCCTGCGGGGCAAGGGATGGATCGATGTCAAAGAAATCCGGCTGACTTCCTCCGGCGAGACCCTCGATGTCTCCTGGATCGATAACGACGACTGGGAAGTGGTCGTTCCCCTCTTGGTGGGCGCCAATGCCATCACCCTCAATGCCTTCGATCTCGGCGGCGCGGCGGTTGGAAGTGACGGCATCACCGTGACGAACACAGGCAGCCTGGAACCTGCCGGAGAGACGAATCTCGTCGTGAGTGAAATCATGTATCACCCGGCGGATTCGACTGCGGCCGAAATCAACGCCGGATTCATCGACAGCGATCTCTTCGAATACCTGGAGTTGGAAAACATGGGACCGGTCACGGTCGATCTCAGTGGAGCTCTCTTTACCAATGGGATTGATTTTGATTTCTCGACTGGCAGCATTTCCCAACTGGCACCGGGAGGGCGTGTCCTCATTGTTCGCAATCAGGCCGCATTCGAATCGAGACACGGAGCGGGGCTTCCGGTCGCGGGTGAGTTTCAAAACGGAACCGGACTGGCCAATAGCGGTGAGCGTTTGCATCTCGCCGGTATCAACGGGATCTCCATTCGCGACTTCAGTTACGACGACAAACATCCCTGGCCCGAAGATGCGGACGGAAACGGTCACAGTCTCGTTCTGATCAACCCTGGCTCCAATCCCGATCATGGGGAGGCTGGTAGCTGGCGATTGAGTCGCTTACCCGGAGGAAATGCCGGAGAATCGGATGCAGACTTGTTCGTGGGCGACCCTTTGAGCGACGACGATGGCGATGGGCTGAGTAATTTCATGAACCACGCGCTGGGAGGGAGTGGTGCTGCCTTCGCCCCGGTATTTTCTATTAAAAACGGCGCGATCATTTTTTCACACACGCGCAATCTGGCCGCAGACGATGTGGATTTCGAAACGGAGTTTTCAATCGATCTCGTGAACTGGATATCCGCGGGATCGGTGCAGGTCAGCGAAACGGCAATTGGTGATGGCAACTCGCTGGTGACCTGGGAGATTGACCCGGAAGTTGAGGGCCGGGGCTTTGTGCGATTGCGGGTTGAGGAAAGGTAGGGGGTGGCGAAGCTCGCTCATGACCCGACACGTTAGTGAAATTATTCATTGACCAGCTTAGATAAGAAACGTTTCATGCCTTGCTATGAGGATCCGCACTACCACCTTAACGCTCAGCCTTATTTCCGCGCTATCGTCTTTTTCTGTCGCTCAGATATCGGTGGTGATTGATCCTCCTCCGGTCTCCACGATCCTGGAAAACTTCAACGACGGCATCGATACCACGACAGCATTTTCGAATGCCTCAAGCGCAGGCGAAGCCGGGGGCGTGATATCAGTTGCCGTCGCGGCGGATGCGCCTGATCCCCAGTTTCAAGTTCCCACGCCCGGTGATCCATTCGATATCGTAGGACATCCTTTCTTTCGTCTTTCTTCGCGAGGGACTGTTGGAGCGGCAGCCCAGGTCTTTCCTCTTCCGCCTTCCGGAGTCACCGTCGTGGGCTTCAATACCGGAACCAACTTTGCCGAGTCACCAATGACTTTCGTCGCCGACCCACCGGGAGCAAGCGGCACTGGCTTGCGTATCGACCCGATCCCCAACGGTGGCGCTGCCACCGATACCTTTGAATACGACTACATCATCCTCGACAAGTTCCAGACCATTGGCCTCGCGGAGTATGATCGGGACAACGGCAACGAGGGATTCGACATCGTGGGAAACGGCCACATCGTCAATGTTCAGGTCAGCGCGGCCACAAGCACCCTGACCGCAACAACCAGTGGAAATGACCCCGTCATGCAACGGACCGGCCTTGCAGTGGATGCCTCGATTTACACCGTATTGGAGATTCGCGCGGCCTTTGACCCACTTTCGACATCACGCTTCGAAGTGTTCTGGGGAACCGACGTCAACCCGGGACCGGCGGGCGGACAGAGTCTGGTGGTAACCGACCAGTTGATCCGCGACGGAGAATTGCACACCTACCGTTTTCAAATGAGCGACGACTCACGCTGGAACAATACCCTGAACCTTTTGCGCATCGACCCTCTGGCGGATGCCGATGCTGCCGAAGGCCGCAGCTTTGCCATCGACTACATTCGCCTGATTGCGGGCGCGCCCGTGCTCGATACCGATCTTGATGGTTTACCGGACGCGATCGAAACCGGGACGGGGACTTTCGTCGATACCGGCGACACCGGAACGGACCCGGGCGATCAGGACACTGATGGTGATGGTTTCGACGATGGAGTCGAGGTCGCCAGTGGCACGGATCCCAACGACATCAACAGCACGCCGGGCGCGGTGCTCGATGGATACTCGAATTCTCCCGCCGTTTACGGATTCGGCGCAGCGATAACTCCCAACGTGCCGGTCATTGGTTTTGGAACTCCCACCGGATTCAGCGTTTCGCCGGACTTGCCCGGCGGATTGGCCCTGGACACGACCACCGGGGCCATCACCGGAATTCCAACCGCGGCTACGGTCGCGGCCGACTACACCATCATCGCGAGCTTCGACGGATCGCCGGACAGCAGCTTCGATCTCAACATCGAAATTACCAATCCGATTTTTCAAGGCTATTCCTTGAATCCCGCTCTCTACAAGCGCGGATCCGACATCGGAGTGAACATTCCCGTGCTCAGTGGTGCGGCCCCGGATTCCTTTGCGGTCAGCCCGGCTTTGCCCGACGGCTTAAGTCTGGACCTCAACAGTGGCAACATTACCGGCACCCCCACTGCTTTCCAGGCACCAGCCGACTACACCATCACAGCGAGCTACATGGGTCTACCGGACGCACAGACCACGATCTCCATCGCAATTGAAGCTTCGCCTGTCCTGGTCGTCGATACAGCCCGAACGATCAATAATTTCGTTTCGCTCGGTGAGTTCAACACCGATGGCGACGTTGAGTTTTGGGGCAGCAACAATGCCACCATCACCGCCGCCGGAGGACTTCTCGTAGTAAATACAACAGCGCCCGATCCGCAGTTCTTCATGAACGGACTCGATCTCGATACTTTGGAAGGTGAACACACGGTGCTGGAGTTTCGCCTTCGCCAACCGGACACCGAGGCGATCGACTTCTTCTGGGCCGACGGAAACGGCGGACTCTCAGCGGCGAGACGCCTGGAAATCGAAAGCGCGGAGATTCCCGGCGATGGTGAATTTCACATTTATCAAGTCGACATGACCGGTGTTTTCAGTGGAGCTGTCAACGTCATCCGACTTGACCCCGGGGCGGGCGCCGGGCGCGCCATTCAACAGCACTTCGCATCCTTATTTCCGAACCAATACCCGGGGAACAGTGGGTGGCCCCAGCCAGGTCTTCCCCCTTCCTCCTGCGGGACCGACTGTTGTCAACTATACTACGACAACTGCGTTCACCGAAAGCCAACTGTCCTTCGCCAACGCGGGATCTGGAGTCAACGGAACAGGCCTGCGTTTCGATCCTCTCGGCGGCGGTACCGCCGCAGTCGAGCAATTCGACTTTGACTATGTCATGCTCGACAGAGTCCGCACCATTGGACTCGGCGAGTTCGATCACGATGGAGCACTTGATGGATGGACCCTGTCCGCCAATGGACACATCATCAACAGCGGATCCAGCTCTCTCACCAGCACCTTCAGCGCAATGACAGCCGGCAACGATCCGGTCCTTCAACGAGGCGGTCTCAATATCGACACCAATATCTACGACACCATCGAAGTGCGCATCGGACTCGACGCGGCATCGACTTCGAGGTTCGAAATGTTCTGGGGCACCGACTCCTTTCCCGGACCTGCCGGCGGCCAGAGTGTGAGGCTAGTCGATGAACTCATCCGCGACGGAAACCTTCACACCTATCGCTTAAACATGTCGGACGAAGCGGCCTGGGACGGCAACTTGAACATCTTGAGGATCGACCCTCTTGCCGATGGCGACGCACAGGCCGGACGTTCATTTGAAATCGATTACATTCGGCTGGTCGAAGGAAGTGCCATTCCCGAGCCTTCCGGTGCATTGCTCTCGCTTCTGGGCGGGGTCTTGGTTTTCGCCCGCCGTCGAAGATAGGAATCGAATACCGGAGTGTCGGGTTTGCATTCCCAGGGTGAACCTTGCAATCGCCTTCGCCCGGGAGGGTCGTGCTCAAAAACCAGGATTTTCAGAGACTGGTCGATACTTCAGAAGAAGCCCCACGCCTCTCAACGGTGTCCCCATACCCAAAAAGAAAATTCCCGGCTGTATGCCAACCTTTCAAAGGACTTGATTTGTGCGCAGATTCTAAACAGTGAGACATCTTCCGCTATTTTGGTTCGATTTTTTCAAGAGCTAGTGTTTTCGTACCAACGTGTCTGTTTATAAACAAAGCCCGGTTCTGATCCTCGTAGGATGCTTGTTCCTCAGCAGCTGTAAACAGGAAGATCAAGGTGCTGACAAATCTCCTGAGGTGAAAATAGGAGCGAATCAACCGATGTTCCAATCAACACTGAAAATCGCAATCGCCAAAGGGTTAAAACCCGGAGGAAACCTGGAAGAGGAACTTTTGGAACTCAATGACTACGTCATCAACTCCAGGAGGGATGCGAAAGCGATCTGCAATGCTCTTGCCCAATTCCCAAGGGAAGGTTCCACTTCTGAGGAAACCAAATCTGATCTTGAAGCCTTGTGTGGTCTTTTTCAACAAGTTGAAGGCCCCCATTCTCCCGCTTTTCAGGTTCTATCTCTTGAAGGCCATCGCCAACTGTTCCGGATCTACGACGTCCTGATCAAAAAACCGGAGGCAGAGGAAGGCAATGAGCTGATGCATTGTCTGAAAACTTTTGCGATGTATGGAAGTATCAAGGGAGCGGAAAAGGTCGTGGAAGCTGCCAAACTCCCTTTCAATCCTGAAAGCTATTTTTGGAATGTCATCTTCGAAATATTCGACTCGGAACATCAACATTGTGAGTTCGTTTACCGTGAATTGAGTGAGACCATCCCGCCTGGGTTTGCGGGAGTGACTTTTCTGGACGGAGCTAATAATGCCATGCTTGAGGGAGGATTGAAGATTCATCCTTTTGCATCCCCTTCCGGGATCGCGCGATTGCGCGAGTATATTCAAAATTCTGATCCCGACAATTATAGCTACGCCGTCAGCGCTGCGGTCGCCCTCGCGTTTCTAAATGATGAAGTCCGCAATGACCTCATCGCGCTGGTCTGGCAGCATCCTGATCCCAAGGTGCGGATCGAAGGTGCCTGGGCTGCTGCGAAAAGTGGAGATCAGTCAGGTTTTCTCCGCCTGACAGAATACTGTGAAACTTCGGCCCAGTCGGTCTTGGCTCAGAGTTATCTTGAAGAACTGGGGCGTGCGGATTTGATTCCCGCGAGTGCCAAGGAGCCAGAGTTTCTCGCGCTTTCCGAGTTTGCCAATTGGCTCTCCCATCCCAATGAACTCGGGAAAGCACCCGACGAGCTCAAAATTGTCGATCGTCGAGATTTGAAATGGCCAACAGAGTCCCAGGCCAAGCCTTTCACGCTCATTCGCTATCGCTTGAAGGATCAAACCGGTCTGGAGGCTGATGATGTTGATTGCGGCCTCGTGGGAAGTATGACGTGGTGCTTTTTCTCCTATCAAATGAACCAACGTCCTCCCGAGGATGTTTATGCCATCCATTGCTATTGGGAAATGACGGGTGATGACCTCATCGTGGAATCCGATGAAATTGAGTCAGCAGAGTATGATTCCATGCTTGGTCAGTGGCAGGGTGTCTCCCTCGAAAAACCAGTGATTACCAAAGTGGCTGATCTCTCCCCCAAGTTGGGCTATCCATCCCGGATGGTCGCCGTTGCCATGGCCCATCTCAAAGGGGTTGAAGGTTGGGCTATTCTCGATGGAGATCGCAGCAAGTGGTATCCCAAGGGGGATTTCCCGGATGAAACCAATGCCAATACCATCTTGAAAATTCATGTGGGCCGTTATCTTCTTGGGTTCTCGGAGGAGCCAAATCGTAAGAAGTATCTAAAAAATGTGGAACCTGTTCCACCTGCTTCGACATTTGTTAAAAACTATGAAAAACTCCTGCTCAAACTTGAGCAGGCACCATCGGGTGAGGTTCCCGATTTGGTGAAAAGCTATGGGCCTCTCGCCAATCACTTTGAGAAGTATGTGGACTCACTGACCGAGACCTCCGGGTGCCCCAAGGTTGAGGTCATACTGGAAGCCTACGAACGTATCCTCCGAAAGGCCGATCAATGCGAGCCATCCCTTCATGAAAAGGTTTTTGATTCATTTACTCTGCCGGGCTCACAACTTGAGTCGTATCTCGATGCTCTCATTGAGTCAGGAAGACAGGATGAAGTTCAACTCATAATTGGAAGGTTTGAACCATACTGGAATCATAATTGGGGTCACGGAGTTCTGGGAAAAGTGACTTATCAAATTGGAGACTTGGACGCGGCAGAACGTCATCTTGTCTTCGTTCGGGAGAATCTCGACGATTGGGGACGTGACGAGTCCATGGATCTACTCGCCGGACTTTGGACAAAGAAGGGGAAAAAGGACGAGGCTCGTGACCTCTTGCTCGATTGCATGAAGCAGGTGCAGGCATTATTTAACACGAGTGACTATCCCTCGGATCGAATACGCCATGTCGGGGAATATCAAACTCGTCGCACGACCTTTCTTAATCTGTTTCCTGATGATGAAGAAGCGATCGCGAAGGCTGGACTTCCCGATACTCTCGGCACCGAATGATGAGACTGATTTCAAGCCCATCTGGACTTGATCGTCCCCAAGCTTGTGATGGCGGAATCTGAAATACCGGAGGCTCATACAAGCCCCATGTTTTCTTGGTAAAGCCTAGCGCCGACGGCGAAAAACGAGACCGAAACTCATCAGCGAGAGCAATACTGCGGAAGGCTCGGGGACAAGAGTAGCGTAGGAGTCGTTGACATCACTCTGCGTGAGGATTTCGTCACCGTAGAAATTAAAGAGCGCAATGTCACCAGTGAATGCCTCAGAGACATACCCTCCATTCGATGGGATGTTATGGTTTTCAGCCCCACTCCCTAACGAGGCGAGATCCCCGCCGTCCTAATCGTTAATCGTTCCAACGCTGGTGGTAGGACCGCCGACGCTAGCCGAGTTTACCCAGAGCTGACCAATACCGGTCGCGGCACTATCCACGTCAGTTGTTCTAACAATATGGAAAAAATCGTTCGCCTGAGCAGGCACCTCGTGGTAACCGAGCGCCCATTCGCGCATGAACCTGACTTGTTTGGGGACGATGCGGTCGAGGATGAATTCGGGGTTATCGGGAGTGCCCGGATATTGTTTCAAAAGAGGATTGGTGGCGATTTCCGAGGTGTTGTGGTAGGACGCCAAATTGGCAACAAAACCGTGAAGTCGGGATCAACCCGGACAGGTGAAACAAGTCGGACGCGGGGGTGGGGTCAGGTATCCACGGTGGCGAGCATCGGAAATTTTGCGACCTTGATCACGGCACGGGCAAGGTCGTAGAGTTGGAAAGGATCAACAGGTTCTGGTTGGGGTTTCATGTGAAAACCTCGTTCGGGATTGGCTGGATGATCGTTAACCCAATTCAAGGACCTATGAAACGACTCTCGCTCATCTTTCTTGTTTTGGCGCTGATGGTCATCGTCCCCTTTCTGATCTGGGGGGATCAAGTTGAGGAATCGATGTCGATGGAAAACACGGTGGCATGGTTGCAATCGACAGGGAGTTGGGCCTGGGCTGCTGGAATCGGACTGCTCATTGTTGATCTTTTCCTTCCCATTTTAGGCACAGTGGTGATGTCAGCGCTTGGCCTCGTTTATGGCTGGTTCTGGGGTGGTCTTATTTCCGCTCTGGGTTCTATCGGAGCCGGATTACTCGCCTACGGGCTTTCACGGAAACTCGGAAGACGGGCCGTGCTGTTTTTAGCGGGCGAGAAAGGGATCGCCGAGGGCGAGCGACTCTTCGGCGGTGAAACAGGTGGATGGCTGGTGGCGTTTTCACGCTGGATGCCCGTGCTACCGGAAGTCGTTGCCTGTCTTGCCGGAATTTCAAAGATGCCCTTCAAGCGATTCCTGGCGGCGCTCTGTGCGGGGTCTTTTCCGATGGGATTTGTTTTCGCCTGGATTGGTCAGACCGGAAATGAACAACCGGTAATCGCTCTGATTTTGAGCGCCGGCTTGCCGCCGTTGATCTGGGGGACCTTCCGTTTACTCTATCGTCGTCACAAATAGATGCCGATTTCTTTAGGCACTATTTCGGAATGTCAGGTGCTCATTCCGCTCGTGCAGGATCCCGACCAGGTATTGAGCCGGCAACAAGACGACCCAATGCCCGTCCTGATCCCGGGCGATGACACAACCCGTTGGGAGTGTCACCTCGGGTGGATCTCGATCACTCCGTGATTTAACAGGCTCATTTTCCTGAAACCACTGGACGCTCGTCCAGCGAGGATGTTCGAGGCGGGTTTCGACTTGATACTCTGAGAGAAGACGCGCTTGTAAGACCTCAAATTGAAGGGGGCCGACTGCCCCGAGCAATGGAACGGCCTGAGCACTTTGGTGGACGTGGTAGGCTTGGGCGACACCTTCTTTCATAAGCTGCTCCATTCCCGATCGATAGCGTTTGATATTGGCGGTGTCCTTATTGAGGATGTAGGTGAAACACTCGGGGGTGAAGCGAGGCATCTCCTGGTAGGTGATTTTGGGATCGCTGGTGAGGGTGTCTCCGATGAGGAAATTGTAGTTTCCAACAAGGGCGAGAATATCCCCGGCATACGCGGTATCGAGAGTTTCGCGGTCCTGACCGAACAACTTTTGGGCGTTCGCGAGTCTCACTTTTTTCCCGGAACGCTGATCGATGACCTGCATGTCCCGCTCGAAAACGCCGGAGACGATGCGCACGAAGACAGCGCGATCGCGGTGGCGGGGGTTCATGTTTGCCTGGATCTTGAAGACGAAGCCAGAAAAGGCTTCGTTTCTTGGATCGATCATTTCGCTCTCGCTCACCCGACCTGTCGGAGGCGGAGCCATCTCAAGAAAGCTCTCCAACATGTTCTGAACCCCAAAGTTGTTCATCGCACTTCCGAAATAAATAGGCATTTGTTCCCCAGCCAAAACCTGCTCGATATCCAATGGCTCGGTGAGGCCGTCAAGAAGTTCGACTTCCGAGGTCACGGTCTCGTAGAGTTCATCACTCAAAGCTTCGCGAACTTTTTCATCCTCGATCCCGGCGACTTCGAGCGGGGCTTTGAACGCTCCGTGGGTGGTTCGTTCGAAGAGATTCACTTCGTCCTTTTTTCGATCATAAACTCCACGAAATCGCGGCCCGTCACCGAGCGGCCAGTTGACGGGAGCCGGAGCCAATTTCAGGACTTTTTCCAACTCATCGATCAACTCAAGGGGCGGACGCGAAGGCCTGTCCATTTTATTGATAAACACGAAAATGGGAACACCCCGTCGTCGACAAACCTCAAACAGCTTCAAAGTCTGCGCCTCGATCCCCTTACCGGCATCGATGACCATCACGGCGGCATCAACAGCCGAAAGAACGCGGTAGGTATCTTCGGAAAAATCATGGTGTCCCGGAGTATCGAGCAGATTGACGCAGCAACCTTGGTAGTCGAATTGGAGCACGGTCGAGGAGACTGAAATCCCCCGCTCTTTCTCCATTGCCATCCAGTCACTGGAGGTGGCTTGCTGTTGTTTTTTTGAAGTGACGCTCCCGGCCAATCCGATCGCGCCCCCGTAAAGGAGCAGCTTTTCGGTGAGAGTCGTCTTTCCCGCATCCGGGTGGGATATGATCGCAAAGGTTCGGCGACGTGAAATTTCGCGGGCGGCAACGGCGGGAACCGTATTGATGGAAGCTGAAGTGGTCAAAGTCGGAAAACTGGTAAAAAGAAGCTCTAGGTAACTCGAAGCAGTGCAATTAACAACCCTCCCTGTCGATTGCCTCTTTTAGAGCACCTTCGAGTCTGCAGAAAGAGAATGCAATGATTCCCTTTTCTCCCCTCTTTGATCCTCTCGACGGCGCACCCGAGCTTCAAGCGCGCACCCGAATCGCAGACGAGACGAGGAAGCCCCGGAAATCTGGGCACGCCGTTGTTTACCGATATGCCAACAATACTCAGCTAACATGGGAAGGCCCGGGCGTTGCGAACACCTGACATGGGTTTCCTGGGATGGGAGGCATCGCTCCCCACCCAGTTCCGCATGTGGTCAGGCAGCGGAAATATGCCCTGTTCGCCTTCGTTGTAGACATTGAGCGGATTAACCGACCATCCAGGTGTCTTCCATGGTGAGGTCGTGATCTGATGAGCTCCGGGGCATTTGCGCGACAGAAGGGGGTGTCTGCTACCTCAATCTTTGAGCTTTTGTGAATGGTGTGCCTTATAAATCAGGGGATTTTACGGTCTTGAAGACTGGACTAGCGGTGTTCCAAAAGCTATTTTAGCCGAATCCACACACCATGAAACACCCTCACTTGATCCTCCTCGGGGCGTTGTTCGTCTGCTCCTTTCCCGAGCTAAAGGCAGCGCCACTCATCACAGAATTTCTCGCATCGAACGACACTGGCCTCACCGACTCGGACGGTGAGTTTTCCGATTGGATCGAAATTCACAACCCAGATGCCACTGCGCTGAACCTCGACGGGTATGCGTTGACCGATGATGCGACCGATCTGATGCGATGGGAATTTCCGGCGGTGACCATTGATGCCGGAGCCTATCTGGTGGTGTTTGCCTCAGCGAAGAACCGCACGGATCCGGCGGGCGAACTTCATGCGAATTTCAAGTTGTCGGCCTCTAGTGGTTACCTGGCGCTCTCAGGGCCTGCGGGAATCGTGAGCGAGTTCGGGCCGGTGTATTCCGAGCAATTCGAAGACCAGTCGTATGGCGTGGGGACTTTCGGGAGTGTCACCGAGAAGAGCCTGGTTGGTTCTGGTTCGATGACGAACTACCTGATTCCGACTGATGGGGTGCTCGCCACGACTTGGATTGAGGCAGGCTTTGATGATTCCTCATGGCTATCAGGGCCATCCGGCCTCGGTTTCGACGGCGGGGGGCTGGATCAATTCATCTCCACGAACATTGCGAGCGTGATGAAAAGTAAAAATCCGACCGGCTATTTCCGCCTCCCTTTCAGCTACTCGGCGGCGGGGAAACAATTACAATCGCTCAAGTTGGTCGTGCATTCTGACGACGGATTCGTCGCCTACATCAATGGTGAAAAAGTGGCTTCGCTCTATGAGCCGGTGACACTCGATTGGGACTCGGCATCGACCGAAAGTGACAGCGACTCTTTCGTCATCAACAACCCGAGTAGCCACGTGATCCCGATCACACCGGGCATGCTCAACGACGGAGATGGAAATGTGCTCGCTATCCACGGCATGAACTCGTCCCTCGGCAGCTCGGATTTCTTGATCAGCCCGACTCTGACCGCAAGTGTGATGGACATCACCGGCACCCAGCGCGAAGGCTACTTTGACTCACCGACTCCCGGGCAACCAAACTCAGGCGGACAAGCGGCAGGTCCGGTCTTTGTCGATTTCACCGACAAGCCGGCACGACCAGTTGCCGGATTGGATCTCGTAATCACAGCCAAGGTCGGTGCGGTCGAGGCTCCCGTTACATCGGTGACGATGTTCTACCGGGTCATGTACGGTGCCGAAACGATGCTGATGATGGTTGACGACGGTGTCGCACCAGATTCGATCGCCGGCGACGGAGTCTACACGGCGTCGATTCCAGGGGGCGAGTTCGACGGTGGCGAGATGATTCGTTGGCGCTTCGAGGCGAGCGACGGCCTCGGTCTGGAGACAGTGGTACCGGCGTTCCGTGAACCGCTCGACTCGCACCAGTATGTCGGGACGGTTGCGATCGATTCTGAAGTCGAGAGCCTGCTGACGGTGGTGGAATTATTCCTTCAGAATCCGAATGGGGCGACCGGTATAGCTGGCACGCGCGGCGCGATTTTCTATCTCGGCGAGCTCTACGACAATATCTACATGAACCGCCACGGGCAGTCGACAGGTGGTTTCCCGAAGAAGAGCTACAACCTCGACTTCAATAAATCGCAGCGCTTCCGCTGGCACCCGGATGAGAAGCGCGTCAAGGACATCGATCTGCTCACCAACTGGGCCGATAAGTCGAAAGCCCGGCACGTGCTGTCTTGGGAGATCATGCGTGAGGCCGGCGTGCATGCGCACTTTGCATTTACGGTGCGCGTGCAGCAAAACGGCGAGTTTTTCAGCACAGCGGACTTCGTCGAGGACGCCGATGACATCTACCTCGAACGCGCCGGGCTCAATCCGGACGGAGCGCTCTACAAGATTTACAATAACACGCTCTCGGTAGGCAACAGCACGGTCTCCCCGGCGGTCGAGAAGAAGAATCGGCGCGACGAGGGCGGCCAGGACCTCACGGATTTTATCACCGGGCTGAACACCGGTACCGCCGACCAGCAGTGGGCCTTCATCTATGACAACGTCAATATTCCGATGATGGTCAACATGTCAGCCGCGAACTGCGTTGTGCGCAACACTGACATGCACCGCAAAAACTGGTATATCTATCGAGACAGCGGACGCACGGACGAGTGGGCGACGCTGCCTTGGGATCTCGACCTCGCGCACGGACGTAAGTGGAACTCGTCCAACACCTACTTCGACAACTCACTCTTCACCAATGGCGTGATCCAGGTCGGCACGGCGGTGTCATTGATTCAGAAAATGTGGGCGCGCCCCGAAGTGCGCGCGATGCTGAACCGTCGCATCCGCACCCTCAGTGACGAATTTCTCAACCACCCGGACACGCCATACGAACAGCGCTACTTCGAGCGCCGCCTCGACGAGATGTTGGCAACGATCGACCCGCCGGGCATCGTGCCATCGGACGCTCAGCAGGATTTTGAGAAGTGGGGCTCGTGGCTGCAGAACGGAGGTACGGTACCTTACACGAATACCGACCCGCAGGTCGAAACGATGGCCGAGGGCGTCGAACGTTGGAAAAACGAATATCTCCCCGGACGTCGAAACGAAATCTATAACCGCCAACCCTCCATCCCGGAGAGCCAGTCAGGCCAAATCCCGATCACCTACACAACGCTAGTCAGCCCGGGTGACCCGGTGCGGGTGAGAGTGCCCACCGACGGTTCCGAGGATGCGATCTGGATGAAGAGCGACTTCGACGATGCTGGCTGGGCAATCGGCCAGCCCGGGATCGGATTCGATTCATCCGATTATTTGCCACTGATCGAATTCAACACCAGCGCCGACATGCACGGCAAGAGTGCGTCAGCCTTCATGCGGATCGATTTCGATGTCACTGACCCGAATGTCTATCAAGCTCTCCAGCTGCACATGAAATATGACGACGGCTATATCGCTTATCTGAACGGCGTAAAAATTCACGAGCGTCTCGCACCAGCTACACCAGCTTGGGATTCCAAAGCAACAGCCTCACACGAAGCCAACGTCAACGAATATGAAGTGTTCGACGTGAGCGCATCGCTCGGTGAACTCGTCGCGGGATCAAATGTGCTGGCGATCCATGGTCTGAACCTGACCTTGGGGAGTAGCGATTTCCTCATCATGCCGGAACTGCGTGCGGGGGTGGCAGATTCGAATGGCAGCGTGGAGCCGCTGATCAGTTTCGGAGCGCTCGAGTTTAACCCTGATTCGGGGAACCAAGACGAGGAATACCTCGAGTTGATCAACAACAACAACATCGCGGTCGATATTTCTGACTGGACCATCACCGGCGGTGTCGAATTTAAATTCGGCGGCGGGACCGTGATCCCGGCCAACTCCAGCCTCTACGTCACCCCGGATGTCAAGGCCTTCCGGGCACGTTCCGCGAGCCCGAAAGGCGGCGAGCGACGATTCGTGATCGGCGGCTACGACGGGCACCTGTCGAGTTTCGGCGAAAGCCTCGAACTGCGCGACATGGCCGGTGCGCTGAACAATTCGACGAGCTACCTCGGCGACCCGAGCGACGTTCAGAAATTCCTGGTGGTCACCGAGATCATGTATCACCCGGAACCAGATGGAGCCGCTGAATTTATCGAACTGATGAACATCAGCGACTCTCTGACTCTGGACCTTGCCGGCGTGAAATTCACCCAAGGGATCACCTTTGATTTCACCGGTTCAGCAATCACCGACCTGGCGCCCGGTGCACGAGTTCTCATTGTGAAAGACACCGCGACATTCGACGCAGCGCACGGAGCTGGAATGCCCGTGGCCGGGGTCTTTGCGCTCAGCAGCAGCCTCAGTAACGGCGGCGAAGCAATCAAATTGGAAGATTCGGAGAATGGCACGATCAAGGAGTTCGAGTATGACGATGTCGCGCCATGGCCGACCAGTCCGGACACGCAGGGTAACAGCCTGGTCTTGATTTCTCCAGCGACGAACCCTGACCCGTCTGTCCCGGCCAATTGGCGCGCGAGTGCAGAGGTCGGTGGGAGCCCGGGCGGGAGCGATGGAACGACCTTCACCGGCGATCCTGCCGCGGATGTCGACCAAGACGGTCTCAATGCCCTTGTCGAATACGCGCTCGGCAGCGACGACGATGATGCCTCATCTGGTGCCGGTGCGATCTCGACAGGTTCGTTAACGATTGGTGAATCAAGCTACGCCACCTTCAGCTACCGCTACAATCCGGCAGCCGCCGACGTGACTCTCACGGTGCAGGCCTCGATCGATCTCACTGGCTGGGGCGATGCCAGCGCTGGCATGGTGGAGGTCGATAGCGTCACCCATGCCGATGGCACCGTGACCAAAACGATGCGCCGGATCACGCCGATCTCTGGAGATTCGATGCGCTATTTCCGTCTCCTCGTCGAGCTACTGTAGGGTTCTAGTACTCCATCTAGAGAAGATTGGCAGGTAGGTTCCTTTCACTTCGATCCTGCCTTCCTTGGTGATCGATCCGGACCAAGCAGACCTCTTGGTCATCGTCTAATGCGCGCTTACGCGAGACGTGCGTCCGGACAACCGGCTCTAAAGCCTCGAGTGGACCGACCTCATGACACCGTTTGCGCAAACGCTCGATGGTCCGTCCGATCATTCCGGTTTTTGAGACGATTTGTTCGTTGGTGAAAACCGGCCCGCCCGGGCCCTCGGCGGTGGGCAAGAGCGCCCGCGCCTTGGAAACCTTATAAGCAGCAGCTTTCTTTTGACCTTAAGGCTGTCAGTTCTTCACGTCCTTCTACTGTTAACTCAATACGATGTTTTTTACCTGAATAATAACCTGTCTCTTATACACATCTGACGCTGCCGACGATCTACTCTGTGTA
>CAJXVQ010000045.1 GCA_913060685.1 uncultured Verrucomicrobiales bacterium | reverse complement strand
TCTACACAGAGTAGATCGTCGGCAGCGTCAGATGTGTATAAGAGACAGCTCCTAGGAACCCTTCGCCTATCCGGCAGCACAATCGCGGAGAATACTGCAGTCACCACAGGAGCAGGCCTTTTCATTTTCGCGAACGAAACTGAAATAAGCAGCTCCACGATTGCAGAAAATCGATGCTTTGGAAGCGGTGGCATTTCGATCGGTTCTCAGGCATCGGTCACCATGTCCGCCACGATCGTGGCTGACAATGTTGGCTTTGGCGGGGACATCGAAGGTGAGGTATCCTCGGGAGCGAACAATATCGTGGGCCTCGGCAATTTCCTACTCGGGAACCTTCTCGATGGAACGAACGGCAACCAGATTGGGACAACAGCTGACAACATTGCCCCACTCCTCGCACCTCTCGGCGACTACGGCGGGCCGACCCACACCATGCCGCCCAGGGCCTACAGTCCGGCGATCGATGCCGTGTTGCCCGGCTCGGAGATCCCCGGCCTCGAGACCGACCAGCGCGGATTCCCGCGCCTTCTCGGAACGGCAGTGGACATCGGTGCCTGTGAGAGCGGGATCGGGAACTACAGGGAGGACGGCGGACAGCGGATCTACGTTCGGGCGCCTGGCGATCACCAGTTCGGGGACGAAATCGTGATCGAAGTCTCAACAAGCGCGAACTTCACTCCGGAGACCATCAAGGTCAGCACTCTGGCTGGACCGCAAACGCCGCCGAATGACACCGGCGGCTATGTGGATGCTGCGGGGGAAATGGCGCAGTTCCGCTCGCCCACCGGGGTGGCGGAGGATTCCTTGGGCAGACTCTTTATCTCCGACTCCGGTAACCACTGCATTCGTATGCTGGTCGATGGTACTGTAACCACCATCGCCGGGACCGGCTCTTTCGGGCGTGGCACCGGCCCGGGTCTCAGTGCGGCCTTCGCGTTTCCTTCCGCCATCGCGGTCGGCCCGAATGACAATCTCTATGTCTCTGATACTCTCAACCACCGCATCTGTAAGCTCGTCCGGCCTGCCGCCGACGGCGGGCAGTGGACGGTGACAACCCTGGCGGGCACTGGTATCGCGGGCTTCTTTGATGGCTCTGCAACGGCGTCCCGTTTCAACTATCCTTACGGACTCGATCTCGATGAGGAGGGGAATGTCTACGTTGCCGATGCTCTGAATCATCGTATCCGCAAGGTCACTCCCGGGGGGCAGGTCTCCACCTTCGCCGGATCGGGGACGGCAGGCTCTGATGATAGTGGTGGGACTGAAGCGGAGTTTGACACGCCACAGGGGCTCACCTTCGTGGGCAGCGATATCTATGTCGCAGACCGTGGCAACAACCTTATTCGTAAAATCGGAGCGTCGGCCGTGGTCACGACGTTCCCTGCATCCACCGCTGCGGATTCCTTCAGCATGCCCTCCAGCTTGGCGGCCGATACCGACGGCAACCTCTACGTTGCTGACGAGCAGAACCACCGCATCCGCAAGGTAACCACCAAGGAAGCCAATGGTATTTCAGCCGGAACCATCACGACGATCGCAGGCAGCGGGACCGTTGGCTCTGACGATGGTTCCGGCACGGACGCCCAATTTGACAGCCCGGCCGGCCTCGTGGTCAACCGGTCAGGAGTGCTCATCGTGGCGGATACCGGGAACCACCGTATCCGCAGCATCGAGATCGGGCCGCTCCGTTTGTCGGCGAGCTTCGAAAACGATGCCCTGGGTGGGCAGTTCAGCCTGGATCTGGATCCGCTCCCGAATGGTCTGGGATATGGGCCGGACTACTACTTCCGCTATCGTCTCGAAGATGGCACGCCTCAAATGCTCTCGGGGCAGACCTTCAATCTGATCGAGTTACCGCTTGTCACCACCATGGCTGCGACCGGAATTCTGCCGACGTCCGCCCAGCTGAACGCGAGCGTCGATCCCAATGGGATCTCCACGGATGTCCGGTTTGAATACTCCACGGATGAGACCCTGACCACTGGTGTGACATCCGTTCCAGAGCCAGGCTTAACCTTCAACGGCACGGTTGAAGACCAATCGGTGGTGACGCTACTTACCGATCTCATCCCCGGCACCACCTACCACTTTCGCGCCGTGGGGACCCACGAATATGGAGAAAGCATCGGAGATACTCTCAGCTTCACGACACCTCTCCCCACGGTCGTCACCACGGATGCCGACAACGTGACCCGAGATTCCGCACGGCTCAATGCCGACGTCGACCCCGCGGGCGGGTCACTTGCCGTGCGCTTTGAGTATTCCACCGATCCGGATTTCATGAAGCCTTACGACGTGTCGACGATCCTGACGGATTCAGAACTCACCGGGGGCGGGGGAGTAGCGGCGTTTGGCGACCTCGTCTACGTGAGCGATCCGGAGAATCACCGCATCTGGCGCATCGATACCGGCACCGGTACCGCGATCGTGTTCGCGGGCTCGGATGCGACCCCGGGCGCGCCGGGTTTTGTTGACGAGGTCACCGGCACCACATCTCGCTTCGATCACCCGCGGGGGCTCGTTGTCGATGCGGCTGGCAATCTTTACGTCGCCGACGAGTACAACCAGCGCATCCGGAAAATCAGTCCGGCAGGCTCGGTTTCCACCATCGCCGGATCGGGTGAAGCCGGGTTCCTCGATGTCGCCGCCGGAGGGGCGGGCGGCGCAAAGTTTTTCCTGCCCACGGGAATCACGGTGGATGACTCGGACAACATCTATGTCGCCGACAGCGGCAACCACCGGATTCGCATCATCGCTCCGGATGGATCAGTCGCCACTTTTGCTGGCAATGCCGACGGGATCGCCGGTCTCGCCGAGGGTGAGGCGTCCGCCGCGCGCTTCGATTCTCCACAGGCCCTTGCCTGGACCGCTCCCGGCGACCTCCTCGTCGCCGATACCGGGAACGACCGCATCCGCCGGATTCGAGCTGGCAATGTGTCCAGCCTGGGGGGGGACGCTTCGTTCAATTCTCCGGGGGGAGTCGCGGTGGATAAAGATGGTTCCATCCTGGTCGCGGATACCGGCAACCACCGCATTCGCCGCATCGACGAGGATGGTGAAGTCACTGATGTCGCCGGATCCGGGATGCCCGGAGCGGTCGACTCCGATGCCTTTTCCGCCACTCTCGTGCCCGCCACTGTGACCGAGTTCGATCTCCCCTCCGGAATCGCGGTCGATGACAGCGGCAATGACAGCGGGAGGATCTTCATTGTCCAGCCGGAACGTGTGCGCGAGATCGCCCGACGTGCTGAGTTTCCTAAGATCCTCCTGGACCCCGACGAAACCGTTACGGTCGAGGGCTTGGTGAGTGGCGTCATTCCTTCGGGCACGCTTCTCTCTGGGACGACTTATTTCTTCCGCGCCGTCGGGATGATCAGTTCGACCGACATTTTGGGTGAGATTCTCAGTTTCACCACGGCTGCCAATCCCGCGATCGCCGTCTACGATGGGATCGACGACCCCGAGACGCCCGCGAACGAGGCATCGCTCCTGTTTGACATGCAGACGGAGGTCATCGACTTCGGAGTCACGCCGCGCGGTGTGCCGGTCACGCGTTCGTTCACCATCGAGAATACCGGTGGGTGGGATCTCAGTGTGAGTAGCGTGGTGATCGCTCCTTCCGCAGGCTACCTGGTCAGTGGCGGGTTGGGCCTACTTGCCCCGGGTGAATCCTCCACCTTCAGCGTCACTTTGGAGGCGTCAAATGGCGGCATCTCTGCGGCCAACATCACAATCTCCAGCGACGCTCCCGACCAGTTGGAATTTACGTTCCCGGTCACCGGGGAAGTACTCGATCCTCCAATAGTTACGACCAAGGAGGCTACCGAAATGACCCCCGGTGCCGCGACGCTGAACGCGATGGTGGATCCGATGGGCAGTCCCACCACGGTGTGGTTCGAGTACTCGCAGCACCCGCTTCTCGACGGCACCGAGGTTAGTCTCCTTGCTGGATCAGATGCGGGCTACGCTGACGGGATCGGAAACGAGGCGAAATTCGAGATGCCGGGCGGCCTCGTGACAGATGAGGCCGGCAACACCTATGTTGCAGACACTTTGAATCACCGTATCCGCATGGTTACCCCGGCAGGTCTGGTCACCACGGTCGCCGGTTCGGGAAGCGCCGGGTTCAACGATGCCACGGGCACGGCCGCCCAATTCAATGGACCAAGCGGTGTCGTTTTGGATGGAGACGGCAACCTCTTTGTCGCGGATTCCGGCAACCACCGCATTCGCAAGATCACACCCGGGGGTGTTGTCACCACCTATGCCGGACTGGGCGTGCCGGGCTTTACCGAGGGTGTGGCCGGAGGTGCCCGCTTCCATTCTCCGGTCGCTCTGGCCATTGATGCTGCCGGAGCTCTCTATGTCGCTGACCGCGACAATGGCCGAATTCGGATGATTACCCCGGATCCGGACCGAATGGTGAGCACGCTTCCCGGCGGAGCCGGCCTAACCATGCCCCATGGTATTGCGGTCGATGGCACGGGTGCGGTCTTCTTCACCGAACAGGCCAGGCATGCCGTGCAACAGATCGACGCGAGTGGAGTCGTCAGTGTGATGGCGGGGAGTCCGCTGGTTTCTGGTTTCGCTGATCCTGAACCCGTTGAACTCCTGGCGGCCCGGTTCTCCAGTCCCAATGGTCTTGCCCTCGATTCCCGGGGCAATCTTTACATAGCTGACACCGGGAACAATGTCGTCCGCAAGATCATCCCGCCTGTCATCGGATCCACCGGCACCGAGGATGAGCCCGCGAAGGTCTCCACCTACGCCGAGGTCAACGATGCAATTTCCATAAGCACTCGTGAGGTCGGGACATTGGTCGTCGGGGAGATCGCAAACTCTACTCTGAAGAGCATCAACCCGACCCTGGAGCGTGTGCAGGCCGCCAGTGGTTTGACCGATCCCACCGATCCCGTCAGTTTCGCGCTGACCGGCCTCGACCTTGGTGCGACCTACTACTTCCGTGCCATCGCGACCAATGGCGGGGGATCTCATGATGGAATGATCAAAATGATTCCGGCCTCATCTTCCTTTGCGGTCTGGCAGTTCGATCAGTTTGGTGATGACTCAGATAATGGGGTAATCTCCGGACCGAAAGAAGACCCCGATTGCGATGGCATTCCGAATCTCATGGAATACGCCTTCGGTCTCGATCCGCACGACTATTCGGATGAAGGAGCGCCCCTTGTTCAGCTTGAAGGTGGTTTCCTTTCGATCACCTACACGCGCCTGATCGGTGCTTCCGACCTTACCTATCAAGTTGAGTGGTCGAGCGACCTCAAGGAATGGATCGAGGCCGATGATATTCCGGAAGTCCTTTCCGGAGAGGGGAGCAGCCTCACCGAGAGAGTTGTCGTCAAAGTTCCTGATGACGGGCGGCACAAGTTCATTCGCTTGTGCATCAGCCAACTTTAATTTGCGTAATTTCACGACACACCATGAGCAATACCAAGCAGCAGCATGCGCAGGCACTCCCCGGACCGGGGTGGTCACTTCTTATCTTCATCTTCGTTCTGATCGCTGCGGGTCTTTCCACTCGAGCGGCTGCCACGCCTACCGCGAGTCAATCAGTCCCGCTAAAGGCGGGTTGGAATGCCATCTGGTTGGAGGTCGAACCGGTGGGCGAGGATGGACTGCGGAGATCGCCGGAGGCGGTCTTCGCTAACACTGCCATCGAGATTGTAGCCACTCCCAAACCACTGGCGGGGACCTCGACTTTCTTTTCCGGGGCATCCACCGGACTGGGCGACGACGCCAGCCCTAACGACACCGACTTTGAAGATGATTCTTCCAAATTCAATGAAGGTGGCTGGCAGCAATGGAAGCGGACCACCGAGGGCACGAACAACCTTGCCCTGATCTCCGGGAACCGCCCTTACCTGGTCAAGGTGGCCGATGGCACTCCGGACTTCGCTTTGAATCTTACCGGGAAAGTCCGTTTTTTCCGCCCCGAGTGGGTGCCTGATCGCTATAACCTCCTCGGCTTCGGTCTCGAGGGAAGCCCAACCTTCGATGCCTTCTTCGGTCCTTCCGGGACGAAGCACGAGGTCCACAAGATCTTCACCTTGATGCCGAGTGGTGAATGGAAATCCGTGAACACAGAACCTACGCCAACAAACATGGTTTCCGGCCGCGCCTATTGGATCTACAGCTCGGGACCTTCCGATTACATGGGGCCGGTGGCGGTCGACTTCCGCCACTCGGTGACCGGTCGGCTCGGATACGGCGGGCCCGGCGACGCGCTTCCCATCTATGCTCTGGACGCGGCGGATGATGCCGTGCCGTCACTTGAACTCGACCTTGCGGAACTCACCTTTACCAATCTTGGCTCGGCCGATGCGATACCGGAACTCGACCTGAGGGACTTCGATGGATACGAGCCCGGGCTCAATCTCCAGATCGTGAACCCTGCCTCTAACAGTCTCCGTCGAGAGCTCGGTGGTCAGGTGGATTCCTCGCCCGCAACCGGCGGCTCTGCGCAGCTGGGAGAATCGATCATCTCCGGCGAGACCGAAACGCACACCCTCGGCGCCCAACGGAGCTGGACCAGTGGAAGTCCGACGCGGACCAACCTCTACCGGTTGGACACTGGCGGCGCCTCCTTCTGGCTTCCTGTCACTGCTGCTCACAGCGATCTGCGCTCGCCCACCGATCTTTCCCCTGTCGAAGACCTCGACAATGTGGCAGGTCTCTGGGTCGGCGAGGTCATCATCGATTCGGTCACCAGCATCGTCGAGGACGGTGCACCGGTTCGACCCGCGTCGGGAGCTGCGCCCCTGCGGATTATCCTGCACTCGGATGTGGCGGGGAGCGTGAGGCTGCTCAACCAGGTCACCCTCATGCAGACCAAGGGTGCCAACACGTCGGGGCCCGATAGCGATTTCCCGGATCAAGGCCCATCGCCAGTGCTTGTGATTGATCCGGCCCAGATCCCGTTCTTCGAAGGCATCAAGGAGCGCAACGGCAAGAAGGTCGGAATTCGAATCCAGACGGTCGGTTACGACATGCCGCGCAAGATTGATGGTGAAAGTCAGGAGGAGTTGCTCAACGCCACGGTGCTAGGCAGCGAGTCAGATACGAATCCCGAAGGCACGCTACTCTACCCAGATCTTAATACCATCGGGGAAACCGGGATCGCCGACTTCTTGCGCAGTCGCTCCTCCCGTCCGCCCACTCTCGCCGAAGCTTACGAACTCTCCATTGCTATGACCGGCGCAGTCGGTCCGGGGAAGACCGTCAACACCACTCTCACCCTCGATCCCTTTCACCGTAGCAATCCCTTCCGCCACGCCTTTCACAAACAGCAGGCCCGGGGACCGATGATCACGCGCGAGATGGAAATCGTCTTCGACCCCGAACAGACGCTCACCGACCGCCTACGCGGATCCTTCACCGAGACCATTCAGGGACTCATGCAATCCAACCTCGTGTTCGCCGGGAGGGTGGAGATGCGGCGGGTGAGTTCGGTGGACATCTTAATCCCAACCAAATGAGAATAAAAGTCATGCGACGATTTACCAGAGTATTTAAACTTAGAGATTACCTCGGCCAAATGCGAGTTGGAGCAAATCCTTGGCTTATAAACGCCCTTGCGACACTAGCTCTGTATTCGACTACGACGGGAGGGAAACTGCAGGCTGGTGAAATAGGAATTTATCATAATTATACCTATCTTGATGATGAAAACATGGTTCAAAGAAAATTTGTATCAAAGGGGGAGGAGTTTAGGGGCGGGGATACCCCATCGTTTACGTCGGCCCCGGAGGGGACTATTTTACTTAACAAAGATTTTGAGCAGGTCCCGAAGGAAGACGCGGAGTACGAGGGGACTAGGATTGGCGTTGATGCGAAATTTTCTATTCAGCCAACTTTAACAGGAAACCCTGTTGAGAGGGCCTTTTCTGTGAATTCTCCAGCAGCGACTCAAACGTTCCAGTTGGGTGATGTGGAGTCCCTTACAAGTGGTTGGGTTCGTTGGAATTGGAACCTGTCCAAGATATCGAGCACTCTTGCTGTGGTGTCGGAGTATGACTCTGAAATGATCAAGCCGAGCGTTGGGTCTCACGAAATCCGAGCAGATGATACTCTCAGCTTTTCCGCACCTCCGTATATTTATCTCAATCGCCATCGTCAGCAACTCGAAGATATAGATAAAGGTAGCTATTCTTTAGCGGAGGATAATGTTGCCTATTATCGACAGGAGTGTAAAGGCTACACCTTTGCCGGTGGGTCCATAGCGGGCACAAATTTGGAATTCACGCTGGATATTACTAAACAAGATTTAGAGAATAACGTTGGCGGATTAGTTGTGACTTGGGTCTGGGAAGAGCAATACGCTGTATTTATTGATTCGGCCACAGGTAGCAGCGGGGTGGGAAATCCCTCTCCAATTATAGGAAGGGACTGGTACAAGAAAAACGAGCAGCTTACGGCGAGTATAGATCGCGTCATTAACAGTGAAGGAGATGGATTCAGATTTGAAACGGTAAGTCACCTCCGTGAGGAGTATTCAGTAAGCGAGACCCTTACAGCAGTTCGAGAAGTCGGCTCTGTGAATATTAACGTATCCAATATTTCTAGGACGGAAGTAATCCCTGGAGCTGGCGTCTTCATAGGAACAGGCGTTATCGATTTCGACGACTTCCCCAATGAGTTAGACGAGGATTACAAGGATGATATCCGGAGGCTGATTACTGAAAAACGTTTGGTAGTGATTGTGGATGGATGGATATTCGAGCCTACTCTCACTTCAGAAAACTCGATATTTATAATAGGCTTTGGAACACAAAACCTCATTGGAAGTTCGAGGCTAGATCTGGAGTTTCTGGAATCAGAGGCCTTATCAGTCGAAACTACGTCCCATACATTTACAAATGAGCCTCCGGTTCAATCACGTCGAACCACGGGGTCATTCATTATTGATAAGCCGATGCGTATCGAATGGAGCTTTACCGGCCAGGTTCGCTATCGCTTCGACGCCGGTGGTGGTGAGTTGAGCGGGAGGTCCGACGCCTTCGACGGCGCGGCTTTTGTGAAGGTCTACGAGGCAGGGAGCACTACCCAGTTGGACACGAGCGTCGGCGATAACGGCATCGTCTGGGCGAACGGTACCAACACCGACGTATGGATCGACTCCGGCCCCGCCGGCTCTGATAAGCCCGGCCGCAAGGTCGAGGTCGGCGCCTTCTACCGCACGGTTGAGAACTGCGACACATTGGGCGATTTTCCGACGCCGTTAGGGGGGGATCTCGCCGACCGCGGCACTGATGTCTCAGGCTTCGGCGATCAGAAGATCGCGGACCAGGCGGGCAACATGCGTCTGGCGCGCACCAAGGTGATCGGGAACGCCGAGCGCCCGACGGAGATCCACTGGTTTTACAAGCCAACGGTGTTCCGCGCCATCGTCCCGCTCGGGCAGGGGTTTGATGTGGGCGGAGACAGCTACGATCTGGTACCGCGGTTCTGCGGGTTTGACCGCGATGAGACTGCTCGCCCGAAACTCGCCACCAGTGGCGCCGGCACCGGGGACGACATGGCCTTCATCACCACCGTTGAGCCCGATGGTGGAAGCGACGGCAAGTCTGCCCGCGCCCTGCGCTGGGACAGCGTGAGCAAGAAACTGTTCCCGGTGCACCCGGGAAGTTACGAGGTCACCTGGCCGGACCAGGATGATCGTTCCAAAAGCTACAAGATCGAGATCGTCAGTGGGTTCCCAGACCCAGACAACCCAGACCCAGACAAGGAAGTTCGCCTTTCTTCGGAAGCGGAGTATGCGCATGGCGAAGTGGGAGGAAGTCTAGGCTTGGAAGGAGAACGCAAAGGCACGGCCCCGGGTTACCAGCGCACGATCAAACTCCCCGGTATCGACACGGACGCCGGCTTCCCGGCGGCTTCCGACGCGACGCCCGCGCACTACTACCATCTCTACGGTGATGTCTCCGGGCAGACTCCACCGAGCCTGCTTGACTTGAGCACGGTCGATGAATGGAAATTTCAGGATCTGACCTTTGCGGAATCGAACACCGGGGCAGCCGCCGATAAGGCTGAGACCGGTGTCCCATTCACCGCGACCGGAGGTGGTCGCAGCGTCTTGCTCTACAGCTACCGACCTAATCCGGACGAGATCGCCGACGGCAAGCTGGACCGGGAGAAACTCGCCGTGCGCATCGTGAAATCAGAGCCGGTGGACTCGAATATGATCGGACGGGACGATCCACAACTGGTTCTCGGCCGGCACGGCTTGGAATTTGGTGGAGGTTCCGCGACGCAGGGCAAGGCTTATGGGGTGATTGGCTCGGACGCTCAGACAGATTCCGGCGACAAGTTCGTCGTGGACTTCTGGCTTAATTCGAAGGACCAGAGATCTTCACCTTCGGTCATCCTCGAGGGATGTGAGACTACTGAAGGCTCGACTAGCGTGAGCTGCGAGAGCACAGCGGAAATTATACCGGGCATGACCGTGGTCGGCACGAACATCCCTGCGGGAGCCCGGGTCGCTTCGGTGCCGTCGAGCTCGACCTTCGAACTCGACATCGCCTCAACGGGCACGCGGACGACCGGCACCGGCCTGACGCTCACCGCCGAACAGACGCTGGCCGACTGCTCGGTTACCGAGGGCTCAACACTAGTCACCTTCTCGGGCAACGTTACCGTTGTAGAGGGGATGAGTATCCAGGGCTTAAACATTCCTCCCGGAGCTATCGTTGAATCGGTCACTGACACCCAAAATTTTATTCTCAATAGGGCGGCGATCGCGAGCGGAACCGCGCTGTCTTTCACCGCATCGGTCACTCTCACCGACTGCATCACCGAGGAGGGTTCGCTGTCCGTAGTCACGCCTGGCGACGCGACCGGATCGCTCGTGGCGGGCATGCGCCTCCTTGGCAGTAACCTCGCAGATGGCACGTCGATTGAATCTATTGATATAGATGGGGAAACGCTCACCATCAGCACGCCGGCCACCGGCTCGACGACCACCTTGCAGCCCTTGTCCCTCACGGCCTCTAACAAACCAATCACCGTGTTCACCACCGACGGTGGCCGCCTCTCCGTCACCCTCGATCCGGGGGGATCCACTGCAACCGCCCATTACCGAGGTCTGGAAGTGACCCAGCCGCTACCACGCGCCGGCGCAAGCTGGCGTCACCATGTGCTCCACGTCTTCACCTATCAATTGTTTGGCTTCAAGGTCACGGTGCTCGACTATTACATCGACGGCGTGCGCGCTGAGGCGGGACTATACAGCTTCCTACTTTCGCCCGGTGCAGCCAGCTGGGAAATTAGTTCCAGCGTGACTCCGCAATCGTTGCGGTTTGGCGTCAACGCCGAGCCAGACAGCGGCATCGTGCTCGATCAGTTCCGTCTCTATGATTTGCCCGGGGATAACAAGCAGTATCTCGATGCAGGAGATCTGCGTGTGCTGCGCACCGAGCGGGACGCGGGATTCCGCGGGGAATCGCCTCTGCTATGGTTCGATTTCGAGACTGCGCCGAGCGATGGCCGCTTCCCTAACCAGGGTTCGGTTTCTGATGTCGGTGTCGGTTTGGTTACCGCTGCCGCTTTGGCGTCTGGAGCCCACGCACCGATCGGCCTGCAGGAAGTGGCCACCCGCATCGACAGCACGCTCGACAACGCCGGCTTTGGCGGCAGTGGTTACGTCATCAATGAGAAGTCGAATTACAATGCCGACATCTACCAGCGCGAAGCCGATGTGGGGCAGTGGGGCCCAATCTTCCCGGTCAACGCCAGCGATAAAATCGAGGAAGAGCTTCAGGTCGCTTATTACGAGAACCCCTATCTCGTCGACCCCGAGCCCCACCCCAATGTGGCTTGGCCCTATGTGGTTACCGCTTACAAGGAGGTATCCTTCCCGGCCGACGGCCCCCACAAGGACAAGGCGATCTATATCGCGAGCCGCATCGGCTCTGAGGGCGTCGACCGCACCGGGCGCCCACAGGAGATCTACGACCTGTCACGCTACGCCGATCTGCAGATTTACAATCAACCGCTGACCACGGCGCCCGGCTTTAACCGGAACGAGGAGCACGCCCTCGTCGCCCCATCCGGTCGGGCCGCGTTGAAGATCAAGAACAAGGGTGAGGACATCCCCAACAATCCGCCGCTCGCTGCCTTCGCCCTGCAGGACGACCTCAATAGCGAGACTGACAATCAGTCCGAACCCTGGGTGCTGGTGCAAGTCGACAACCTGGAAACCGGCGAGCCGGAGATGCACGCCTACCAAGTGTTTCAGACGCGGGATCGATTGGAGATATCCGATCCGGAGCCCTTCAACAATCTTGTGGCAGGTGACCTCATCGAGTTCCCGCGCCCGGATGATGACGTCATTGCCGATCCTGACGACGGCCTCGCCTACGAACCTGCCGAAAAGCCCGAAGACCGCATCCTGACCATCGATCCTTCGAAAACTTACAACTTCGAATACAAGTTCGACTACCCGGTGGTGGCCGGGGATCTCCTGATCCCACCTTACCCACTCAATCTGGTGATCGGAAATGTGAGCATGCCGGCGGCGACGGGAGGCAACCGTGAGGACCAGCGGGCGCTCTGGTTCGATGTCAGTCACAATCCGTGGATTGTTTCCGGGGGCGGCGCCCAGTTCTTCTACCAGTATTTCTATCCGCTCCGCAGCGACTTTTATCCGCCGTCCGGCGCCACGGAAGGAACCGTCATCGCCTGGATGCCAGAGGTGGTGGAGAATCTGCGGAGTTTCACGAGCGATTCCCCGGACGCCGACAAGGCGGAAGACACCGCGCCCCTCAAGGTCGTCTACACCAGCCAATGGGGGACCGATTATCCCAAGCTCAAACGAGGCGAAACCCTGACCTACCAGGGTGGCGAGTACTTCAACGAGAACCCCGGATCCGAGGGCCTGCCCGCCCTCGTGGCCATGGGCGCGGCGGAGGTGGTCTTCGACAGCGCCACCAAGACGATGGTCCTGACCGATGACAATATCGGGGACTACTCGGCGCGCATCGTTCGCCCGCTGGATCGCTACGAAGCGGACTTCACCGTAGCTGATATGGGAGCGGCCGGCTTCACCCCCGCCTCCGGTGGGGTGCTGGTCATTGCGGAGCGTTGGTATTTCAAAGATCTTCCCGGTTCGCTCAGCAAGCGCTTTTACTTCGACTCGTTGGCGGAAAAGCTCGTGTTCCGCGGCTATCTCAACGGGAAGGACGGAGGAGACCCGGATCTCACCGCCGGGCCCGACCCGATCAACTTCCTCGAGCCGAATCTCCTAACAGAAACCGAGAAGAACAGGTTGCTTGCACTGCCCCCTGGTGATCCGGGGGATTGGGGCAGCGCGGTGGAGGAAATCTACAACGAGGCGATGAATCCGATGATGGTCCGGAATGGCCCAAATAGCTTTGTCACTGGCCAATACCTGGCAGGAATCAAGGAGTCGCCCTTGTTTACCTCGGGTCTGGGTTCTATCGAAGAATATCTGCAGTTTTCGATTTCTGGCCTCAACGGAGCAGAGTTGGTCGAGCGCAAGCAGGAGTTCGAGCGACTGCTTGCGGAGTTTCGGGAGGGCGAGAGGGTTTGGAATTTTGAACCGAGGGAAAACACCTATTACATCACAGAGCCTCGGTTGCGACGCCCAAGCGAATACGCCCATCTCGACAGCTTTGGAGTGGGCGCTGCTCTCGTTCCCAATCCGCAGCTATTGACGATGCCGACCGACGGCGGCTCGCGCTACATCACCATTGCGGAGAACAGCCGCTCGGAGTTGGCTGGTGCTCCCGTTTCCCTTCACATCATCGAGATCATTCCCGACCGCTATCGGGGTGCCATCCAGGTGATCGAGGGAACCGATGCCTTCAGCGAGAAGATCGACCTCCAGCACAACGGGGAGTTCGGCGCCAACACCGGGAATCTCCACTACGAGTGGTGGATCCGTGATGCCGCTCCGCTCGATCAGATCGATCGAGGCGACGGTTCCGGCGAGGTGAAGCCGGATGGCACCCTGGAGGATGTGGCAGCCAATGGGGAAGCGGCCTGGGAACTCTATGCAGAAGGAACGGGTCTTCATAGCATCACCTTCGAGGGCAGCCCCAATGTGGTGCTCGCCGACAAACTGGTGCTGATGCGTTACAAGCACCTCGATGAGCTTGATGAAGACGCAGAGCGCGAAGACAGCTGGAATCTGGTTCCGTTCGAGGTTTCCAATGCGGCGGAGGCTTGGACTCCCTCACTTGAATTTGACGATGAAACGGAGGTCGTGCGGGATAATGACGGCGAGGCCATTGTCACGGGGCCCGCTCCCTTCCAGTGGGCCGGTGCCGCCAATTCCCCGCAGCTGCAGGCCAGCGGCGCCAAGCGCTACGTGCCGCAGCTCGTGATGGGCTGGGTGAAGCGGGTGCTCGACCGCATTAATCCCTACGAGGCGCGCTACAGCGACTTCTTCGGCAACGAGAGCCCGGCCACTTACAGCAGCCAGATCCAGATCGCCGGGGCTCCTTTCGCTGGCAAAGTCGCGCTCAACCCGGACAAGAATGTCATCGAGAACGTCGGCCTCATCGAACTCTACGAGACCGTACTGCAGCGCGCCCGCGAGCTCTCCATCGATAACTCCAGCAATGGCAACGCCACCACCGGGGTGCAGCAAGCACTCCTCCTGGCGGCGACCCGACTCTCGGTGCTATACGAGTTGCTCGGCAGCGAGGCCTACAGCGATGCCCAGGATTCCACCATCAAGGTCACCGACCTCGACGGACTCGCCAGCGTGGCCTCCTACACCCACGCCTTCCAAAACATGGAGGCCGACCTGCTTCACGAGGAGCTGGCGTTGCTGCGCGGCACCGATTTCCTCAAGAGCTATCCGGTCTACAACCGCATCTTCTGGAACTACGCCAAGGGGCTCGGCGAAGCGGCCTACAACGTGAACTACAACATCTACGATGAGGACGCCAACGGCTTCATCAATGAGGACGATGCCCGTGCCCTCTACCCGCAGGGGCACGGTGATGCCTGGGGTCACTTCGTGCGCGCCCAAGGCATGCACTATGAGTTACTACAGAGCAAGGGCTTCAGCTGGAAGACGCGTTCCGAGTTGTATTCCCTGATGCAGAACGTGCTTGAGGTCGATTTCCTCGACGAGAAGACCTTCGCCAACCTCGCTGCCCGTAAGGCACGCACCGGACGCGATATTGTGCGAGCCACCTACCGCAAGCACTACACCCAGGATCCCGACGGCCAGTGGCAGGGCTACACCGACGGCGCCGATCCGGCCCGGGCCTGGGGCGTGTCCGAATGGGCGACCCGTGCCGGGCAGTCGGCTTACTTCGACTGGGGCGTTGCCAATGCGCTCCTGCCCGAGCAAGCCGAATCCCCGATCGGCACACCCGAAAACCTCGACCGGCTCGAGCGCCTCGGCGCCGAGGACGATATCGGCGAGGTGGCTGCTGGATTACACGAAATCCAGGTCGCGATGGACGAGGCCAACGGAGGAGGTAACCCGCTCGGATTCGACGCCGATTCCCTGGCCCTCGACCTCAACCTCGAGTTCTACGAGAACGCCTCGGGGGGCGACCGGCGCTCGCACTTCGAGCAGATCTACCAGCGCGCTCTCACCGCCAGCGGCAATGCCCTGGCCACTCTCGAGTTCGCCACCGCCGCGGAGAACAAGCTGCGCGCCCTCGGCGACGACACCAATGCCCTCATCGGCGAGGCCTTCAGCCAGGACCTCGACTACCGCAACCGCCTCATCGAGATCTTCGGCACGCCTTACACCGGGCAGATCGGATTCGGGAAGGCGTATCCGGAAGGATACGAGGGGCCGGATACCTTGCTCTATGCGTACTTGGACCGGACGACGATTGATCAGATCGTGCCAAGCGGAAAAAGCAGCGATCCTAACACCATCGACTTCGACGATATCGAGAATCGCGCACCCACCTACGTCGACATGAAGGTCAAAAACCAAATACCCGGGGTGACCGATGACGATCTTTCCGATCTCTTCCAATCACTCGATGCGGGTGAACTCGGCTACGACAACATCGATCTACTCGAGGATGCAGTTCAGACCTACATTGATGGCAACGACTACACCGACCCGCTGAAGACGCTTAATGGAATGCCCGTGCACCGGGCAGCGGACTACGCGTTTCAGTCGGGTGCCGACTGGGGAGGACGAACCAGTTATGGTTCGGTGCAGAGAACTCTGGAGGAAATGTTGAGTGAGGAAATGGCTCTCAAGGCGGCACTCGATGATTATGCCGGATTCCTTGGTGATTTTGAAACGCTTGTGCTGCAACTGGAGCATGAGCTGGAGTTCATCGAACTAGATGAGAATTACACGGATGCCATTGTGGGAATCAGGGCTGGATTATCTACTGCTAAGCTGGCATATGAATCAACCGTTAGCGTTCTTGAGCTGGGCAATAAGGCCGCAATCACCGCGATGGATATCACTCTTGACGCGCTTCCTGATACAAATGGCCTCTCGAACGATCTAACATTCGCAGGTGCTGCAACGACCCGGACAATCGCCGAGGCTGTAACAAAGGTTTCGGATGGCGCGAAGGTAGGATTCGACATTGCCTTCGCCGCAGCGGAGTTGTTAGCCGCAGAGATCACAGCCGTCCTGGAGCGAGAGCAAGGGCGGCTGAGCACCTCCAAGTCCATTCTCGGAATGTTGGCCGCGATCGAGAATCACACCGGTGACAATGGCCCCAAGCTAGCAACGATTGGGCAACACCTGCAAACACTGGAAACCCTCCGGCAGGAGTACTTTACCACCTTGTCGGAAGGCTTCCGTCTCCTGAAGGAGCGCGAGAGCTTCAACACCGGCCTCGCCGCCGCTGTCCAGAGCAATCGCTACAACGACATGGTCGTGCGCTTGACGCGCAACGAAGCGATGTCCAAGTACCAGAGCGCGTTCAACCACGCCGCCCGCTACGCCTGGCTGGCGGCGCGCGCTTACGATTACGAGACCAGCCTCGATCCCGGCGACCCAGCATCGGCGAGCCAGGTCTTCGACAAGATCGTGAAGGAGCGCCAGCTCGGCCTGTGGAGCGATGGTGAACCGCAGGTCGGTCAAGGGGGATTGGCTGAAATTCTTGCTCAACTGAACGGCAACTTCGGGGTGCTGAAGGGGCAGCTCGGTATCGATAATCCACAGTCCGAGACCGGGAAGATCTCCCTGCGGGACGAGCTCTTCCGCATCGACGATGGCACGCCGGCCGGTCAGGACCGCTGGGAAGATGTCATCAAGGCGCGCATCGTCCCCGACCTGACCACGCTGCCGGAGTTTACGCGCTACTGCCGCCCCTTCTCTACTCTTGAAGAAGGAGCCCAGCCGGGAATCGTGATCCGCTTTAGCAGCGAGATTAACAACGGGGTGAACTTCTTCGGCAACTCGCTGATGGCGGGCGACCACGCCTACAGCACGGCCAACTTCGCCACCAAAATCCGCGGAGTCGGGGTTTGGCTGGAGGACTACAACGACGCCGGTCTCGCCACTACGCCGCGGGCCTACCTCGTGCCGGTCGGCAACGACTACCTGCGCACCTCCTCCGACGCCCAACCGACGGTGCGGATGTGGAATGTCGTCGAGCAACGCATTCCGACGCCCTACGTCATCAACCAGAGCCAGATCACCTCGCCGGGCTACATCCCCAGCCTGGATGGTCTGGATGGAGGCTTCGGCGAGCTGCGACGACACGGCAACTTCCGCATGTATCACGATGATGGAGGTGAGGGCATCGACGAGAGCGAACTCATCATGGACACCCGTCTCATTGGCCGCTCGCTGTGGAACTCCGACTGGATGCTCATCATCCCCGGCGCCGGGCTTGACGCCAACCCGATGGAAGGCTTGACGAAATTCGCCGATAAAGTGTCCGACATCAAACTCCACTTTCTAACCTATTCGCATCAGGGGCAGTAATCCGTGCGCCAACCTATCTACGCCATGACATCACGCATCCAATCTCTCCTCATCGCCGCGGTCACCGCTGTGCTAGGTCTCGCCTCTGCCAGCGGTAAAGGCTTCACCGAACCCGACGTCATGTTCTACGGCGAGGTGCGCAAGTCCGGCGGCGGCCAAACCGTGCTTCTGCAATCCGGCCAGCTGGAGATGACCTTCGCCAACCAGTCCGACCCGGACAACCGCGTCACTCTCAAAACCAGACTGTATCCGGTCGGCTCCGGGTCGACGAAAAGGTATTCCTACGCACTAGAAATCCCGCTGGCCTATCTGCCTGCCGCACCCCGGGTCACGGAATTTCTCTCGGTCAGCTCGCTGGCCACTGAGTTCAAGATCGAGGAAATCAAGATCGACGGTGTCGCGGCCACGCTTCCGGATGGCAGCAAGGACTTCTATGGCCTGAGTTCGGCCAGTCGCTCCGGGGAATTTCGCCTCGACCTGCTCGTCGAGGGGGAGAGCACCGACACTGATCACGACGGCTTACCCGATTGGTGGGAGGAGGCCTATGGGCTCAACCCAACTCTTGCCGACGCTGATGGTGATCTGGATGACGATGGCTGGAGCAATCTGGAGGAGTTTCGCTTTGGTAGCCATCCAGCGGTGAGCAACCGACTCCCGCAATTGGCGACTGCCGAGATCCTCGTGCCTGAATCGGGCACGGCGGGGGTCTTGCTGCAGGTGCTGGATTCCGACAGTTCTCCGGAGGAGATCGAAGTGAGCTTCGAGACCCTGCCCTACAGTGGGCTTGTTCTGAGTGGACTTGGTGACGCTCCTCTCACGCTCGCCGATCTCCAGTCAGGGCAGGTGACGATCACGCATTCGGACCGCGCGCGACGCGATTTTTTTCTTTCAGTAAGTCTCAGCGATGGGGGCGAAATACAGAACGGGCAGTTGCTCGTGAGAGTAGCCGCTCCGAGTTCGGAACAAGGTGACGACGCCTCGTTGTGGCTCGATGGTCATGACCTGGCTGCAGCCGGGAGCCGAATCGACAATTGGGCCGATCGCTCCGGTAATAGCCACCACGCGATGCAGCCGAGTTCCGATTACCGACCGCTTGTCGCAGACCGCTCCGCCGACTTCTCGGGTTCGGAAAGCGCGCACTTGTTTTTCCAGGACGATGCGGTGTCGTCCGGCGATCACACCATCCTGGCGGCCTATCGAGCGGCGGAATCTTCCGACGAAGCGCAGACCGTTCTCGCCAGTAATCGCGGTCACCTCAAGCTCAGCGCCACGAGTCAGGCCATCTCTTATCCGGGAACTCCTCGCTACCAAATGGATGGTCTCGCGGTGCGCGGCTTTGAAAATTATGCGGGCCGAACTTCAACCTCGATCTTCCGACGTGAATCCGACCTTCTCCAGAACATCTTCGGTCTTTCCTATGATGGCGAGAACGTCGCTGCCGAAGTCATCGATCCGGTGATCCCAACTCTCGGAGCAAGTCGCTCGGCGTTTCCCAGCGGAACAGATCCCGTCACCAATGCCTTCAGTGGTCAGCTGCATGAGTTGCTCGTTTTTCCGACGGCATTGCCTGAGCAAAAACTGCGCGACGTGCACGACTACCTGCAATCGAAATGGAGTGAGGCGGTCATTTGGGATCTGAGCACCGAGCTGAAAGCAATCACCCTTGATGCCACCTTCGGCACGCAGCCGCAGATCATCCGCGGTGGTCACGGCGACGACATTCTTGGCGGGGGAAGTGCAGACGATACCATCTCCGGTGGCCCTGGTGCCGACACGATGAACGGGGGAGACGGGAGTGACCGCTTTGTCTTTGGTGGTGTCGATACCGGACGCGACACGATCAACGACTACGATATGGCGCAAGACGTCATTGATCTCTCGGCGCTCTTCTGGGGGCAAAGTGGCGACGCGCGTCGTTATCTCACGGTGCGTCTCGAGACCAATTTTTCCACTCCGGTCCCAACGATCGATAGTGTGCTTTTGGTGCAACGTCCCGATGACAGCGTGCAGGAAATCGTGCTTCAGGATCGCGTCGTCGGTCCCACGCAATTGGTGCAGCTCATTGTCGAAGGCCGCATCCGGATGGGCGGTCTGAGCATTCCGACCCAAGTGCAACTCGCGCTGACCCCGGGGAGTGCGAGCGAAACTCTCCACGAGTCGCTCGACCACTTGTTCACGGTTGAAATTACGCGTGGCGGTGACGGCGTAGAAGGAGCGCTGGAAGTGCCGGTGGGCTTGTTCGAAGACGCGCTCGGAGCTGATCTCGTCATCGAAGGAGCGAGCGAAATTGAAGGCCAACGCGCCGTGGTGAGCTTCGCCCGAGGCGAGACCAACAAGACTCTGACCTTCCGCCCAATTCCCGATCTTGAAACCGAAGGCGAGGAGACCTTGCAGGTCGCGGTTTTGCCAAGTTACCAGTATTCCGTCACCGGCTCTCCCGTCGAACAGACCGTCGGCGACAACCCGATGGTTTGGTTGGAAATCCTCCAGGCGAATGCCGTGAGTGAGAGCGCCCAGCCGGCACTCGTGCGGGTGCTTCGCGATGGTGACTTCAGCGAGAGTGTCGTGATCAATCTCAAGCTCAGTGGTTCCGCCGAAGAAGGGGTTCACATTGCAGAGGTGGCGGACCACGTCACCATTCCAGCCGGTCAGGCTTACTCTGAAATCGCGATCGAGGCCTTGGCGGAGGGTCTGACAGATGGTCCCAAGATGGTCGTTCTGCAATTATCCCCGGACGAAGAATTTCAGCTCGGCAACCCGCATGAGGCAGTCCTCTACGTGGCGACCAGCGCCGATGCCGTCAATGGCATCGGCTTTGATCGCTGGTTGCAAACTTCGACGGATGGCGCGATCGGAAATCTGGCCGACCTTGCCCGCATTGATCCGGCAAGGGCAGGGGACTACCTGCGCGCTTACGCTTTTGGCTTGGACTCGGTCAACGAACTCAAGACCCATCGCATCGATCTTCGCATCGTTGATGGACGCCCGGAAATCACCGCCGCTGGAAGCTTCTCGGCTGCTGATGTAAGCTGGGGAGTGCAGGCTTCAGGGGATTTGAACCAATGGGCCAATGCCGGGGAGAGCTTTGTCGAAGTGCCGAGCGCAAGTGGTCTTAAATTGCTCGGTGAACCACTGGACCTGTCTCTTATACACATCTCCGAGCCCACGAGACCGAGGCTGATCTC
>CAJXVQ010000044.1 GCA_913060685.1 uncultured Verrucomicrobiales bacterium | reverse complement strand
ATCTACACAGAGTAGATCGTCGGCAGCGTCAGATGTGTATAAGAGACAGAGCAGTCATCATGAAAAACTCCTCACGTCTTCTTACCGCCGCTCTTTGTTTTACCTTTTCTTCCGTCGCCATGGCGGATGAGCCGAAGGCGATTTCGCTCTTCAATGGCAAAGATCTCACCGGCTGGCACGTCGATGTTCCTGCTGCGGATAAGAATCCGGAGGTGAAGCCCAGCTTCATCGTTCGTGATGGCATGCTGGTGAGCCTTGGGAAGCCCGGTGGGCATCTGATCACTGACAAAAAACACGAAAACTACCGGCTGGAATTGGAATATCGCTTTGCAGACAAGCCCGGGAACTGCGGGGTCTTGGTGCATGCGTCCACCCCACGGGCACTCTACGGGATGTTTCCGGCGTCCATCGAGGTGCAGATGCACCATACCAATGCCGGTGATTTTTGGTGCATTGCCGAAAACATCGAGGTCCCTAATATGGAGAAACGCCGTCCCAAAGGAAAGAATCAGAAGTGGGGTGGTAAGAAGGGGGACTCGCGTCGTATTCTCAATCTCACCGATGGCTCGGAGAAAGCGGTTGGCGAGTGGAACAAGATGGTGATCGAGTGTGAGGGCGCGGAGTTAAAAGTTTGGGTGAATGGAGATATGGTCAACCACGGTAAGAATTGTACCGTGAGCAAGGGGCAGATTGCGCTGCAAGCCGAGGGGGTTGAGGTCGAATTCAAAGGCCTCACCTTGACGCCTCTTAAAAAGTAATCGTTGTTATGGCCAGGAGGGGTTGAGGGCAGGGAGACAGGCGGGACGCCCGTGCTACGTCTCGTGGCTGGGGAAAGGCGTAGAACGGGCGTCCCGCCTGTTTGCGGAGGAGGAGTGGGGGGCCAGGCTTGGGGTGACGTTGCGGAGCTTTGTTGAGGGTGGGAATCAAGCCTCCGGCTCTGTTTGGCCGGAATCTTTGACAAGCTTTTCTTCTCCCTCCTTGCTTCTCAGCTGGTCCTATCCAAAATCCACGGCGTGCCCACTGAACCCATCATCACGACCGGCGAGGTCTTGCTCGTTTATGGCGACCGCGTCTTCCAGGTCAGCCTGCCCAATGGCAAGAAGGTGATTGCGCATCCGGCCAAGGCTCTGGAATCCCGCAAGGACGAGATTCTTCCGGGTGTCCGGGTCACTCTTGAAATGACGCCCTTTGATTTTGAAAAAGCACGCATCGCTGAGATCGTGCCAGCTTCCTGAGAACCATGCCCCGTAATTTTATCATCGGTACCGCCGGTCACATTGACCATGGCAAGTCCACTCTCGTCCACACCCTTACCGGGACCAATCCCGACCGCTTGCCGGAGGAGCAGGAACGAGGCGTGACCATCGAGTTGGGCTTTGCACATTTCTCGTTGCCGGTTCCCAAGACGCAAAGTGAGACCTTCGAGATCGGGGTGGTGGATGTGCCTGGACACGCTGACTTCGTGAACAATATGGTCGCGGGGGTGGGATCAATTGACTTGGGAATCTTCATTGTGGCGGCAGATGATTCCTGGATGCCCCAGTCCGAGGAGCACCTTCAGATCCTGACTTATCTGGGAATCAAGAATTTCATCGTCGCTCTCACCAAGGCTGACCTCGTCGATGATCTCGAGTTTGTCACCGAGATCCTCGCCGATGACCTACAAGGCACCGCCCTGGAAAATGCCCCTATCGTGCCGGTTTCCGCTCCCACCGGTCTCGGCATGGATGAGCTGAGGGAGACGATTGCCAGGGTCCTCTCGGAGACTCCGGCTCCGCGTGATTTTGGACAACCCCGGCTCGCCGTTGATCGTGCTTTCTCACCGAAGGGGGTCGGGACGGTCGTGACCGGAACTCTGACCGGCGGAGTTCTCGCAGTAGGTGGGCAGCTAACGGCCTATCCCTCGGGTCTCAAGACGCACGTTCGCTCGATTCAAAATCACAGCACAACTCTTGAACAAGCGGTTCCCGGGATGCGGACTGCTTTGAATCTCCCCGACCTTCCTCTGAGTGCAAAGGGCAAAAAAGGAGTCTCTCGCGGACATCTCCTCGTGGGAGGGAGTCCCGGCGAGGCCACTCTCGAAATTGATGTCGAGATCACGCGTTCCCACCGGCCCATTCCGGGGCAAAAAGGCACGCAACGCCCGCTCAAGTCGAATCACCGGGTCTTCGTTCACCACGGTTCCGGCCGCACCCAGGCCAGGGTGCTTTTTCCGGAGGAGATTGTCTTGAACCCCGGCGATACCTCCATCGCCCAGCTTCGCTTTGACCATCCCATCCATGCGCTCGCTGGCGAGAAACTGGTGATTCGTGAGCTTTCCGGCGAGGCTACTTTGGCGGGTGCCACGGTGCTCGATCCTCATCCCACCCGACGTCAATTCCGCTCCGAAGAGCGGCAGGCTTTTCTTCATGCCCGGGCGGTTGCTCCTGATGACTTGCTTGTTCTGTTGAGGACTCATCTGGAGCGGGACCATTTCGTGCCTACGACAGTTCTCACCCAGTCACTCCCGTTCTCGGATGCCGAGGTGAAAACAGCTCTCAAAAAGTTGACCAAGGCAATTGAGGTGATTCCGCGCGGCGAGAAGCATTTTGCGCACGCGGCCTATTGGAAAGACCTCGTTAAGAAGTCTTCGAAAACGGTTCAGGATTACCATGCGAGCCACCCTGATCATATCGGGATGTCGACCGAAGTGTTGAAGAAAAATCTCGGCACTGCGACGGCGGTTCCAGGTCTTTTCGATGCGTTGCTCCTTCAGTTGAGCGAGAAGAATTTCAAAGTAGCTGATAACATTATTTGTCACAACTCACATTCGCTGGAACTTCCTCCGGAGTTGGAGGGACCGGCGGCCGAGATTCTACGGACTCTCGATGAGGCCGGATTGGCTCCACCGCTTCCGGCGGAGCTTCAAGCCACCACGAATCATCAAGCGGCCTACAAGTTTCTTTCCCGGACGCGCCAGATCATTCCGCTCGATCCCAAGGTGACCCTGGGCGGCAAGGTGTTTCAAGATACCACTGATCGGGTGCGCGCTTATATCGAAGAGAAGGGCCAGGCCACCGCTTCCGAATTACGGCAGCATCTCGACACTTCAAGAAAAGTCATCATGCCGTTGCTGGAGCGACTTGATCGTGATCAGATCACGCGGAGAGAAGGCGATTATCGGACTTTGGTTTAGTAGGCTCCTTGCGAATAGGTCAGTTCGTAACTGTGCGTGTAGATCTCGAAGACGAGGCCAAATGGATCTTCAACGTAAACCATTTTGTAAGGTTTTTCGTTGGGGTAATACTCTCTGATCGGCATGCGCTGCTTTCCGCCATGAGCGACGATTTTTTCGACCAGCTCTTCGATGTTCGGGTCCTGAACGCAGAAGTGAAAGGTGCCCGTTTTCCAATACTCAAATTCTTCCGGCTTCTCGTTGTTTTGGAATTCGAACATTTCGATTCCGATTTTATCTCCGGTGGCAACATGGGCGATTTTGAAAGAGCCCCAGCCCGTTCCAAAAACATCGATGCACATTTGGCCGATTGCAGTCTCTGCTTCTTCGTGGACAACGGTGGGCGCCATGATGGTGTACCAACCCATGACCTCTTCATAGAATTTCACGGCAGCGTCGAGGTCTGGAACTGAGATTCCGATGTGGGAGAAGGTTTTGGGATAGGGACTCATGATTTTCTTGATAAGTGGACTTTGGAGGAAAAAGCGGGATAGCCAAGGATTGTGTTTGGGGTTTTCATTTCAGGTTGGGCCCCTCGAGTGGCTAAGATGGCCTTGGAGAAGTTTGTGTTGCCCCTCCCTATTTTTCTCCCGCATTGACCACCAAAGGGAAAGAGGAGAGGGTTGCGAAATGAAGCTCCTACTAATTTTCCTCGCCTCCTTACTGCCGGTTGTGGCGGGTGAGCGTCCGAATGTCATTCTCTTTGTGACGGACGACCAGTCACCGGTTGCGGGGTGCTATGGAAACTCCGTGATCCAAACTCCCCATCTGGATGCTCTTGCGAAAGAAGGGACAATGTTCACCCAGGCTTTCGCAACGACGGCTTCGTGCTCGGCCTCGCGCTCGGTGATTCTCACCGGTCTCCATAATCATTTCAACGGGCAGTACGGACACACGCACCACTTCCACAAATTTGAGTCCTTCGCTTCCATGCGTGCCTTTGCCCTCCCTCAGCTTATGGCGCAGGCGGGATACCGGACGGCGCAGATTGGCAAGCTGCATGTGGCACCCGAATCGGTGTTTCATTTTGAGCAATACCTCAAAGGCAATGCCCGCAATGCCGTGCAGATGGCTGAGGTCTGCGAACCGCTCCTGGCGGAGGAAAGCGACAAGCCCTTCTTCCTTTACTTTGCCACTTCCGACCCTCATCGCGGAGGCGGGAAGGACAAGGCTTTCCCCGGGGAACATAAACCGGATCGCTTTGGGAATCTGCCTGACAAGAAGGCTTACCCGGGAGTGAAGGAAGTCTTTTATGATCCGGCGAAGGTGATTGTGCCCGGATTCCTGCCGGACACTGCCGAGTCCCGCGCGGAGATCGCAAACTACTATCAGTCATGCTCCCGCATTGATCAGGGTTTGGGTCGCTTGATCGCGTTATTAAAAGAAAACGGAAAGTGGGAGAACACCGTCATCATCTACACGGCTGATCACGGCATGGCTTTTCCCGGAGCCAAGACCACCGTTTACGAAGCAGGTTTGCGGGTTCCATTTGTGGTGCGTCATCCTGGTCTGGCCAAGAAAGGAATCGTCAGTGAAGCGATGATCTCGCACACCGACCTGACTCCAACCATCCTTGATCTCGCGGGTGCCTTGAACCCGGCCAAAACCGCGCCGGCCAAGCCTTTGTCTTTTGAAAAAGGCGGTGTGGGCGAAAATACCGGCAAGCCTCCCAAGTCCTACCACGGTCGTTCGTGGCTTCCGATTTTGACTGAGATAAAACCTGCCGGATGGGATGAGATCTCAGCCTCCCACACTTTTCACGAGATCCAGATGTATTACCCGATGCGGGTCATCCGCGACTGGCAATACAAACTCATCTGGAACATCGCGTATCGTCAGCCCTATCCCTTTGCCTCCGACCTCTGGGTGGCGGCGACCTGGCAGGCCCAATGGGCGAAGGGCAAGGACGCCGACTACGGTGGCCGGACGGTTGACTCGTATGTCCACCGTCCTGAGTTTGAGTTTTTTGATATCGCATCGGATCCCAACGAGAGTCGTAATTTGGCAGGTGACCCTGCTCACGCGAAGGCTCTGGCAAAGTACAAGGACCGATTGAAGGCCGAGCAAAAACGCACGGGTGATCCCTGGATCATGAAGTGGGAGTATGAGTAGGTTCTGGTCCAAGAAATCGAAAAAATGAATTACCGCATCTGAGTCATCGGCTCATATGTTATTCTCGCGTTCGTGTTGGGACGATCCGTTCCTTCACAGATCTGGCCGCTTCACAAATTAGAGCATCTTTGCTGATCCAGGCTGAGCACGATCTTTTATTCCCAAGGGTAAAATTTCTTTTAGAACTCTCAGGAAATGCGAGGGGAATGGCGGGTTTGGGTTATTTCAACCCCGTTAACTCTAAATTTTTTGAGAAAATTAAAGAAAATTAACAAAAAACAAAGATTTTATTGGACACCTTGGTTGACTTTCCTCTAAACCTGAACTTACAGAGCTAACGGTATCTGAAGAACCATAGAGATATTCGGGATCGACCATTGGGGAGAACTTAACCGGTTGGAATACAACAGAGGTAAAGTTCTCAACAAAACGATCCATCGGAAGGAGGTTGGCATAAAATACGCTGATCCCCCGACGAGTCCGAACGAATCGGTTTTTTAGTCGTACCTGAAGGCTCTCAATCAACAAAAGTGAAACTAATGAAAAAACATACTCATGTAACCTTCGGAATCCTCGGCCTAGCGCTTTTTGCTGGTGCCTCACAAGCATCTGCGGATGTCGAATCCCTTATCGGAGACGACTTTTCCGGAGAGATTTCCGCCGGCTGGGATAGCCGCTACTTCTACCGCGGCCTTTGGTTCGGTGATGAGACCGCTTGGACAAACATTGAGTTTTCCAAGGAACTTGCGACCAACCTTACCGGTAGCGTTAACCTTTTCTACACCGACGTCATGGATGACGCGTTGTCCTACTCGGAAGGTAACATCGGCGCAACGCTCTCGTATGACTCTGGTTTCGGTACCTTCGACTTCGGATTTGTCCACTTCCGCTTCTACGATGGTTTTGCCGGATCTGTTAATGGTGTGCGCGGACCAGGTGTGAATAACAACGAAGAAGCCAACGAGTTGAACCTTACCTACTCTCATGACCTCCTTTGGGGATTTAGCGGTCATATGCTCATCGCTCGCGATCTCACGATTGACGGCACTTACGGTGAGTTTGGAATCAGCGGGCACTGGGACATCTGCGGCGACACCATTGGTCTCGATTTCTCTGCTGCCGCCGGTTACAGCTTGGATAACTACTATTCGGCTAACCTCGGAAATGGCGACGAAGATGAAGGTTGGACTCACGTTGCAATCAGCCTCGCTCTTCCAATTAAGTTGAACGAGACTGTTACCCTTACGCCTCACGTTTCTACGAACATCTCTTCCGAGTCCCGCCAAGATACCAACACTGGTTCAGATCGCGGCGACGACGAAATTTTCTACGGAGCTTCGATGTCTGTCAGCTTCTAAGTTGCTTATGAAAGGGTCGTTGATCTCCTGCTTCCCTGGAAGCGATTGATTCCCGTTCCCTCTCATTAAAAATTTTGCCGCATCTCGTTTTAGAAACGGGGTGCGGCTTTTTTTTGCTTCTATTTACGACAACATCGCTCGACGCGGGGGAAGGAAGGTTTATGGTATTTAGGCCATGCCGAAGACCGTTTTCCTCCTGACTCTGATAGTCACCTTGCCGATGTTTGCGGCTCCGGTGATTTCTGAGTTTATGGCGTCGAATGAAACGACTCTGGCCGATGAGGACGGGGATTTCTCGGACTGGATTGAGATCTACAATCCGGGCGATGAAGCGGTTGATCTTGGCGGGTATTTTTTGACCGACAATGCGGAGGTGCTCAATCGATGGGTCTTTCCCATGACAACGCTTGAGGCCGGCGAGTGGCTGGTGGTTTTTGCGTCGGGCAAGGACCGGGATGTCGGCGAGTTCCATACCGATTTCAAACTCGCAGCTGGCGGTGAATCTTTGGCGTTGGTGGCTCCGGATGGGGTGACGATTTTATCTGAATTTGGGAGTCCGTATCCACCGCAATTCGAAGACAAGACTTTTGGTGTCGGAGATTTTGGGACGGGTTATTTGGATGAGCCCACTCCAGGGGCGGGCAATGGAACAGGGCAGCTTCCCGGGCCCTTGTTTTTGGAGTATCGGACAGGCGGGGAGCGACCGGAGTTGGCTGAGAGTTTGGTGATTACCGCGACTGTTGCCGGGGCTGAAGATGTCACACTTTTTTTCCGAAGGGGATTCAGTGCTGAAGAAGCGGTTGCAATGACGAGCGAAGAGGGTGAAAATTTTAGTGCTACGATTGACGGTGGCATTGCGGGGGAGTTGATGCGCTGGCGGTTTGTTGCGCAAGATGTTGATGGCCGGGTCACCAAAGAGCCGCCTTTTCGAGATTCAGAGGACTCGCACGAGTATTACGGTGTTCCGGTGGTGGATCCTGATGTTGCGAGTCTCGCCGAGGTCGCTGAGTGGTTTATCCAGCCTTCTGATTACGATCGGCTTGTTGCCTTTCAGCCGGTGCGGGCCGGATTTTTTTATCTGGGTGAATACTACGATAATGTCCGTTTCTCGCTGCGCGGTCAGTCCACCCTGTTTTTTAGCAAGAAGGGTTTTAATCTCGATTTTAACAAGACTCATCGCTTTCGTTGGAGAGAGGGGGAACCTCGGGTTAAAGACATCGATCTCCTGACGAATTGGGGGGATAAGGCAAAAATTCGAAATGAGATGGCCTATGAGATCATGCGGGAGGCCGGGGTTCCGACTCACTTTGCCTTTACAATCAGGTTGCAGCGGAATCGGCAGTTTTTCAGCCTGACCGATATGGTGGAGGACGCCGATGAGGTCTATCTGGAGCGGGCGGGATTGGACCCGGAGGGCACTCTCTACAAAGCAACGAATACATCCTTAATCCCTGAGGATATTGGGAAGCCCGGTGCGGTCAGGAAAATGACTCGTGAGGACGATGGTTTGGGGGATTTTCATGATTTTATTCGCGCGATCAATCGTGACGATCCGGAGAAATGGAACTATATTTTCGACCAGGTGGATCTCCCGATGACGATCAATACCCTGGCTGGGTTGGTGGTTATCATGCAGACCGATATGGGGGCTAAGAATTACTATCTCTACCACGATACCGAGGGAGACGGGCAGTGGGCGATTCTTCCCTGGGATTTGGATCTCACCTTTGGCCGGAACTTCACCTCTCGTGCGGGATACTTCGACCGGAATCTTTTCTTTCAGGATTTCACTGAGTTTTCCGAATCAGTGAATACCAGCTCATTGGTTGAGTCTCTCTTGAGGGGGAATCCCCGGACCCGACAAATGTTCTTCAGAAGGCTTCGGACATTGTCAGATCAGTTTATTGCTTCGGAGTATATTCCTGAGAGAAGCCAGCAACAGCTTGAGCGCTTGTCGCCGGCTTCGATTTTCCCGGCAGATGCCCTCCGCGATTCTTTCGAATGGGGGACTTGGTATGACGGTAATATTGTTCCCCAAGCGTGGAATACGACCCACCCTGATGCCGAGACGATGGAGCGTGCGAACCACCGGATTTCCAGTGAGTGGCTTCCTTTGCGAAGGGGTAAAATTTATAATGATCTTCCCGATCTCCCGGATGCCCTGGAGAGTCCGGCAATTATGATCGGGGCTCTCGATTTCGATCCAGTCTCCGATGACCAGAATCAGGAGTTTGTGGAACTCATCAATCAATCTCCGTCTGCGGCTGATGTCTCGGGTTGGAGTGTTGATGGGGCGATCCGTATCACTTTGCCACCGGGGACCGTGATTCCTTCGGGCGGGAGTCTTTTTTTGAGTCCGGATAAGGCGGCTTTTTGTCGGCGGGAATTTAGCCCGAGCGGAAACGAGCAACGATTTTTGATCGGGCCCTATTCTGGAAATTTGGCAGCCGAGGGGGAGACTCTTGAGCTGTTCGATGCCGGGGGGATCATCCGGGACAGTCATACCTTCAGCGGTCGTGATCCGGGGTTCAATGGTGACAGTCGCGAAGATCGTGATGGCGATGGGATCAATGCGATGTTCGAGTGGGCGCTTGGAACTTCAGATCATGTTGATAATTTTCTTAGACCTCCTGTGAATGGAACCTTTTCCTATACGGTGCGCTCGAACTTGAATGGCTCGTCGGTTATCGTGGAACTAAGTCAGGATTTGATCTCGTGGAGTGAAGGAGAGGTCGCTGAGATTAGCCGGATTCCACAAGGTGATGGACTTGATGCCGTGACGGTTGGACTTCCGGCAGCCTCCGGGCGTTGCTTTATTCGCCTCAGGTTTGAGAGATGAGGCTTTGTTTGGGAACGAAGTCGGCTGTTTTTCGTGGCTCAACAAGGTTGGTTATGAAATCCTACGGGCCTTATGCTACGACTCATCGCTCTATTTCTTGTGTTTCAATGCGCAGGGTTCGCTGAACGGGTTTCCGGGAAGCCCAATATCATCTACATTCTGGCCGACGATCTGGGCTACGGCGACCTCGGTTGCTACGGTCAGAAGGTGATCAAGACTCCTCATCTGGACCGCATGGCTGCCGAGGGGATTCGTTTCACCCAGCATTATTCGGGCAGCACGGTTTGTGCTCCCTCACGCAGCGCTCTTCTTCAGGGGAAGCATACCGGCCACATCTACGTCCGTGGGAATGGCTCGCTCCAGATGCGCCGCGACCCCTTGGATCCGATTTTTCCAGCAGCTCTCCAGCAGGCGGGCTATCACACCGCGCTGATTGGCAAATCGGGTTTGGGCTGCAATACCGATGATTCTGCTCTCGTCGTTGACAAGGGGTTCGACTACTTCTTCGGTTACACCTCCCACACGGCAGCCCATTTTTATTATCCCAATTATCTTTGGAGAAATACCGAGAAGGTGAAGTATCCCGGGAACACCCTTCATGGTGGGGATCACTATTCATCGACCGTGGTTGCGGAGGAAGCGCTCAAGTATATCGAAGAGCAAAAGGACGGGCCCTTCTTTCTCCATCTTGCGCTTCAGATTCCACATGCCAGTCTGCGGGCAAAGGAAGAGTGGAAGGAGAAATACCGCCCGATTTTAAAAGAAGAATTGCGTCCGGAGTCGGAAAAGCACCCTCACTATTCCTACGAACGGGAACCGCGCACAACCTTCGCCGCGATGATCTCTTATATGGATCACAATGTCGGACTCCTCCTTCGAAAACTGGAGGACCTTGGGATTGCAAAAAACACTCTCGTGATGTTTGCGAGTGACAATGGGGCCATGCGTGAAGGTGGGCATAAGATGGAGAGCTTTCACTCAAGCGGTCCTTTGCGGGGCGGCAAACGGGATCTTTATGAGGGCGGAGTCAGGGTCCCCATGATTGCGTGGTGGCCGGGTAAGATTGAGGGTGGCCGGACAACGGATCATCCTTCGGCCTTCTGGGATATTTCGCCAACGGTTCGCGAGCTGTCTGGTGCCCGGCCACAGGCCGATACCGATGGAATTTCACTTGTGCCAACTCTGCTTGGCAAGGGAGAGCAGAAGAAGCACGAGCATCTCTACTGGGAGTTTTTCGAGGGCGGTGGCAAGCGTGCCATCCGGAAGGGCAAGTGGAAATTGATTCTGTATAATACCAACAAGGATGCCAACCCACGGGCCGAGCTTTACAACATTGAGAAAGATCTCGCTGAAAAAAATGATCTCGCAGAGAAAAATTCAGGAAAGGTTGCCGAGTTGACGACTCTCATGGATCAAGTTCGCACGCCTTCCGAGCACCCGGCTTTCAAATTTAAGTCGGAAAGGTAGCGGGGGACACTGTTTGTGATTGGGCTTAAAAAAACGCCGGGTTTGGCAATCCGGTGTTTCGTGACTTGGAACTTTTCCTCGAAAGGGGTGTCGGCGTTGCCGTTGCCACTTTGGTTGTCCAATTGGCTGTGAACGTGTGTGTCTTTTCATAATCAGAGTGAAGATTGAAGTGAATCGACCGTTGTGCAAAACTGCTTTTCAACTTCCAGAACACTCGCTCTCGTTCTCCCTATGACCTGTTTCACATCAATGTTTACGACCCTCGCTCGATGGGGATTTATTTTAGCCCTGGTTCCTTGCTCCGAGGCTGCTGACCTCCTTGTTTATTACAATTATAATGGCCAATTGGCGGATCAATCCGGGAGCGGAGCGACTGCGGTTCTCGCTGGTGGGGCACAAATTAGCGCCGATGCCGGAGGCTTCAGTGGGACGGCAGGCGACCGGAGTCTGGATCTGGGCGCTTCCGGAAATTCGGCCCGAGCAGATGCAAGCGTCGATTTTTCGTCAGCCACGGCGGTCAATGCGATGGCTGTCAGTTTTTGGCAATACAACCTTGGGGATGGTTCCGGTGGAAATTCCTCTACAACTTCCTTTGGAATTCCCAGCTCCTCCGGCGGGGGAAATCGTGGTTTCCAGGCCCATGTTCCCTGGGGTGATGGGAACCTCTACTTTGATCATGGGGGAGCGTGTTGCGATCCGGTGTCCCGGAGAAATATCCCTCTGGGAACCTCCACTCTGAGCCAGTGGAAGCACATCGTTCTTCAAGTTGCCAATGGTCGGAAACAGATCTGGATTGATGGAGAAATGGTCGATGAACAGGCGTCGGGTGCGGCGGCGATTCCGACTTTCACCGGGCAGCTGATGGTCGGTGCCGAACCTGCGGGGACCAACAATGGCTTTGGTGGCCGGATTGATGAGTTTGCGGTTTGGGCCGATTTCCTGACTCCGGCGGAGATTGCCAGTCTCGCTGGCGGGGCCTCTGCGACCGACCTGTCCGGTCAAAATTCGGACCTCGCGGAGCTCAATCTCTCTCCACCAAGCATGGTGACATCGACAGGTGCAACTCTGAATGGAGGGGTGACCAAGGTCGGCGTTGGTGCGCCCTCGATCACCTTTTTTTATGGTGATGAAGACGGAGGCCAAAATGAAGCGTCCTGGGACAATACCGTGACTTTGGCCGGGAGTCAGTCCGGCGCTTTTTCATCGGTGATTTCCTCGCTGCTGCCGGCAACGGACTATTACTACGTGGCACGTGCGGAGAATGCCGGAGGAACGAGTTGGTCTGCGGAAACCGAAAACTTGACGACTTTACCGCTGGTCCCTCGAGTCGAAAATTTGGCCGCCATGGGGATCGAGGCAAACTCAGTAACACTCGGGGCACAGGTCATTTTGACCGGTGGCGAAGATCCTGGTGTGACCGTTTACTATGGATTGACGGACGGTGGAAGTGATGCCGGAGTCTGGCAAAGCAGCGTCGCGCTTGGCGTTACCGGTCAAAGTCAAAGCGCGGTGGTGAGTGGATTAAACGAGGGCGCGACCTACTTCTTCCGTGCCCTGGCCGCGAATAGCGGTGGCTCCGCGTGGTCACCCGTGAGCGGGAGTTTTACCACTTCGATTGCGACTCCGGTCACGGTGATTAACGGGGAAGCCACGGAGATCACCGGCTCCTCAGCCCGGCTTCGGGGAACCGTCACCGAGACTGGAAATGATACGCCGACTGTGACCATTTTTTATGGGGCGAGCGATGGCGGGACAAATGCCGCTTCATGGGAGAATAGTTTGAGCGTTGGAAATTCAGCCGATGAATTTTCAAAAGTAGTGACTCTCCTTGTTCCGGAAACAAGCTACTTCTTCCGTGCCCGTGCCGTGAACAGTGCCGGCGAATCTTGGTCGCCTGCATCAGCGGTCTTTACCACGATGTCGGCCACAGGGCCGGGTGTCGTGATCAATGAAGTCCACTATGATGCTGATCCTAAAACCGAGGCGGCCGAGTTTGTCGAACTACACAACGCCGGTGATCTTGCGGTGGATCTTTCTGGTTGGACTTTGACCGGAGTGGGGGATTTTGTCTTTCCCGCCGGGACTTCGATTGCCCCGGGTGGATTCCTGGTTGTTGCTGAGGATGCCGGGACCATGCAGTCGAAATTTGGAGTTGTCACCTCGCTCGAATATTCTGGTAGCCTGAGTGTGAACGGCGATGACCTTCGTCTCCTGGATGAACAGGGGACTGAGATGGATCGGGTGGATTATAAGGCGGGTTTTCCCTGGCCGGTCGCCGCCCGTGGGCAAGGGGCTTCGATGGAGTTGTTGAATCCGGGGCTTGATAACGATCTGGGTGGTTCATGGCGGAGTTCCGGGGCCGGGCCGGCACTCCCTTCGGTGACCTACCTGCCGTCTGGTTCTACCTGGAGTTATCGAAAGGGAACCTCGGAAGCTTCCAGCCCGATGGATGGCTGGCGTCAGTTGGGCTTTGCCGAAGACGGGACCTGGCTGTCAGGAGTCGGGCCGTTGGGATATGGTGATGGCGATGATGCCACGCTTCTGAATGACATGCGAAACGGCTACTCCACGGTCTACCTTCGTCAAAATTTCACGGTGCAGGCGGGAGAAGTTCCATCCCGTCTTCTCGTTAGGGTCTACTGTGATGATGGTGCCATTGTCTGGATCAACGGGCAGGAAGTGGGTCGGGTATTTGTCACCGGTGGAGAAAAAGATTTCGATGACACCGGCACCAATCATGAGGCCGCCTGGGAGGAAATCCTCGTTTCAAATGCCAGTAATGTCCTCTTCGGCGGGACCAACGTTATCGCCATCCATGCTCTCAATGCGACCTTTGGGAGTAGTGATTTCTCAATCGATGCGGAGCTCAAGACTCCGGATGCGAGCACCTCGAGCGGTGAGCCTACGCCGGGGTCGGCGAATAGTGTCCTGGTTCCCGAGGCTGCCGTCGCGCCTCCTGCGATCAGGCAGGTGGAGCACTTACCCGAGCAGCCTACCGACGGTGAGGTGGTCGTCATTACTGCCCGGGTGACCGACCCGGATGGAGTCGGCGCGGTCGTTTTGAGCTACCAATTGGTAGATCCAGGGAGTTATGTTCGCCGGAGTGATGGTGAATATGATTCCGATTGGACGGATGTGGCAATGGTTGACGATGGAACTGGCGGAGATGCTCTCGCCGGAGATTCAACTTTCACCGTCATCATGCCTGCGGCCATGCAGATTCATCGTCGCCTTGTCCGCTACCGGATCACGGTGGAGGACTCTCTGAACAACAGTGTCCGCGTGCCCTATGGTGATGATGCCCAGCCCAATTTCGCCTACTTTGTCTATGATGGCGTGCCAGCTTGGACGGGTGCGAAACAACCCGGATCTACGGCCGCCGAGACGATCCCTGCTGAAGTCATGGCTGGTTCCCAACCCGTCTATCATCTCATTGCCAACGCGAGTGATGCCACCAATAGTCAGTACTCGAGCAACTCGGACGGAGTGCGCATGTGGGGGACGATGGTTTACGATGGCAAGGTCTACGATCACATCCAGTTCTACAACCGGGGGGAAGCTTCCACCTACGTCAGCGGCAAAAACAAGTGGCGGTTCAAATTCAATCGGACTCACGATTTTGTGGTCCGCGATGCCTATGGCGAGCGATACCCGACGACCTGGAAAACGCTCAACTTTAATTCATGTGCATCGCCTTGGCTCTCATCCCAACGGGGTATGGCGGGCCTCAATGAGCTGGTGCCACACCGTCTCTACCAACTTGCCGGGGTGACGGCCTCGAATGCGCATCATGTTCATTTTCGGGTCATTGATGATGCCGCCGAAGCTCCTTCCGATCAATACACAGGAGATTTTTGGGGGCTCTATCAAGCGATCGAACATCCGGACGGGCGCTTCCTCGATGATAAGAATCTCCCCGATGGCAACGTCTACAAGATTCAAGGTGGCGGAGGTGATAAAAAGAACCAGGGACCGACGCAGGTGGAAGCTTCGACAGACTGGAACTCCTTCTATTCCGCAAGCGCGAACCTGAATACGGTTCCGTGGTGGCGTGAGAATTTCCACCTCGAAAGCTACTTCAGCTTTCGGGCGATCAACCGGGCGACTGGAAATGTCGATTTACGTGACACAACCAACTACTACTTTTATCACGAGCCCACCGCTGACCAATGGCGCGTCATTCCCTGGGATCTCGATATGATGTATGCGCCGGTGAAACATGTGTGGAGCGGAGTGATTCGCGCCGATCGCTGCCTCGATCACCCTGCGATTCGGTTGGAGTTCCGAAACCGTTGTCGCGAATTGGGTGATCTCCTCTTCTCGGATATCGCCCGGGAGGGTGGGCATGCCGCCCAGCTTGTTGAGGAGATTTCGCAGTTTGTTAATCCCACCGGAGTTCCGCTGACGCTGGTGGATGCCGATGAATTCATGTGGTCCTCCCACCCTCGGACGAGAGGGGGGCATCGGGGGCCCTGGTATCAACCATCAAGATTCGAGACTGGGCTGCAGACCGACTATTTCCGAACCATTGCCACTCCGAATCATGAAGGGTTTCAGGCCAGCATGATCGATTACATGTACGATGTTGATCCGGCACCCTTTTCGGTAAACGACCGCGATGAGGACGGCTATGGTTGGGGCTATTTGGCTCAGGAGGCATTGGATAACGATATTCCTTCAAAGCCTGCTTTGGCCTATACCGGAGTGGCCGGATTCCCGGCGGATGGCTTGAGCTTTGAGAGCAGTGTCTTCGCCGACCCTCAAGGAAGCGGCACTTTGGCCTCGATGGAGTGGCGGATGGGTGAGGTCTCCAATCCATCGATCCCCGGCTATGTCATCGGTGATCCCTGGACATACGAGATCGAAGAGGTTTGGTCGGCAACCAGCGGGGTTGCGATGTCCATTCCCGTCAGCGCTATTCGTCCGGGGAGAACCTACCGGGCGCGCGTGAAGCACATCGATCAAACCGGTCGGGCCAGTCACTGGTCAGACCCCATCGAGTTCATGGCGGGAGATCCCGACCCTTCTCCTTATCGCGAAGGCCTCGTCGTGAGTGAAATCATGTATCATCCAGCAGGAGACGAATTTTTTGAATTCATCGAGATCCAAAATGTCGGAGATCAAACTCTCGATCTCACGGGAGTCCGTTTTACCAAGGGAATCGATTTTGACTTTCCCGCGAACACGACCATTAGCCCGGGGGCTTACCTCCTGGTTGTCGCGGATATCGCTGCTTTTGAGTCCCGGTATGGTGCAGGTTTACCCGTCGCAGGAGAATGGGAAGTGGGGGATCGACTCAGCAATGGTGGCGAAAACCTGAAGCTCTCGCTCGGGCAGGGAACCTCCATTCATGAGTTTGACTACGATGACTCTTTCCCGTGGCCGCTCGCTTCGGATGGGCTCGGATATTCCTTAACTTTGGTTTCTCCGAAAAGCGGGATCGACCATGCTTTGCCGGAGAATTGGCGCGCCAGTGTCTCGGTGGCAGGATCGCCTGGAGCGGATGATACCGTCTCCTTGAGTGAATGGCTGGCCAGCAATGGCATGGCCGATGGAGATGAAACGAGTGATTTGGACCAAGACGGGAATGCCGCCTTGATTGAGTATGCCACGGGGACCGATCCGAATTCCTTCAACGCAAATGTGGTGGAGGTGAGACTTGTTGACGGAGTCTTTGAGTTCAGCTTCGAAAAGTCCCGATTCGCATCCGGTGTCGACCTTGTCCTTGAGTATTCCACCGACCTTGCCCTTTGGGCTCCGGGTATTCTTACCGGGACAATTGATCAGGGCGGGGGGATCGATCGTATTGCCAGTCGCCCGGTGAATCCTGCGGCAGGACGGCAATTCGCACGTTTGAGAGTGACAACCGCCCCCTGATTCCGGCATAGCTTCCTGATCATGGTCAAGTCGCTGTTCCTTTTCTTCGTTTGCCTTTCGGGATCCGCGCTCGCTGTGGCTCCTAATATTGTTCTGATCATTGCCGATGATATGAACTGGGACGACTCGGGGGCTTACGGTCATCCCTCAATCAAAACTCCTCATATCGATGCCCTCGCCAAATCAGGTCTCATCTTTCAGCATGCCTATCTGACCACCAATTCCTGCAGCCCAAGTCGGGCCAGTATCATCACGGGTCGTTATCCTCATAACACGGGAGCCGAGCAGCTCCACTGGCCGCTGCCGGTTGAATCGATGACCTTTGTCGAGTCGCTCAAAGGTGCCGGCTATTATACCGCAGCGGCCGGGAAATGGCATCTTGGTGATGCGGTGAAGGATCGCTTCGATGATGTCTTCGAAGCCTCCACTGCGGGTTTCATCCTTCCCACGGGCCCCGGGAAAGAGCCTGGAAAAATGGTCGCGAAATCCCCAAGCGGCTGCGAAGCATGGATTTCAACTCTTCATAATCGCCCGAAGAATAAGCCCTTCTTTCTTTGGTTGGCAGCTCTTGACCCTCATCGGGCTTACGAAGACGGGGCACTTGACCCGCCTCATCAGGCGGCGGAAGTACGGGTTCCACCCTATATTCCGGATACCCCCGGGGTTCGCGAAGATTTGCGTCTCTATTACGATGAGATTGGTCGTCTTGATCAATATGTGGGGAAGGTGGTCGCCGAACTCGAGCGGCAGGGTGTTAGTAACAACACGCTCATTCTCTTCATCAGTGATAATGGGCGTCCCTTTCCCGGAGACAAAACAACCCTCTACGATGGCGGTATCCGGACTCCCTGGATCGTGAAGTGGCCCGCCACCATCGAGGCCAATCAACGAACACACAGCTTGGTTTCATCAATCGATATCGCTCCGACCTTCATTGAGATTGCCGGTCTCAAATCAAATGAACTCTTTGAGGGCTCGTCCTTCCTTCCTGCTCTCAAGGACCCAAGCGCGACAACCCGGCAATATGCCTTCGCTGAGGATCACTGGCATGACTACGAAGATCATGGCCGCACCGTCGCCACGCAAGGTTGGAAGTTGATCCACAACACCTACCCGGATCTCCCCAATACGCCTTCTGCAGATGCCGGCAGGAGCCCGACGTGGACCGCGATTCAGGCCCTCGCTCAGAAGGGTCAATTGACTCCGGCCCAGCGACGATGCCTTGTCACTCCGCGAGCGGAGTTTGAACTTTATGACCTCAAGAGTGATCCTTTCGAACTCAAGAATCTTGCGGCAGAAGAGCAACATCAGGCAATGCTCAATGAGCTAAAGGGAGCGCTAAAGGCACAGTTTGATAAAACCGGCGACTACCTCCCCTCAGTAAGAACTCCCGATGAGTTCGACCGAATCACCGGGGCCCCTGATCACTCTGTGAGAAAACGTCCACGTCCTTCCAAGAAAGAGATGTTTAAGACCAACGGTCGATATTAATCCGAAATTACTCGTGAAAAACGGGCGAAAGAAGGTCGGAGCGGTGAGTGTAAATTAACGCAACCCGTTCCATGTCTTTCCAAACCAACTCAACGACCCGCCGCTCTTTTTTGCGTCTTGGCGGATCCGTCTTGGCCCTGCCATTTCTGGAAACCTTTGCTGCGCCAAAACCTTCTGCTCCTCCCAAGCGCATGATCTTTTTAGGCGGGGGCTTTGGATTTACCAAAGACACGTTTTATCCCAAGAAGGCCGGTCGCTTTGCCGAGATCGGTATGACCGAGGGACTCAGCCCTCTCGCCCGGCATCAAGACGACATCACCATGGTGACCAATCTCACCAACCTTGGCGCGTCCGACCCCCACGGCGGCTCCACCTCCTATCTCACCGGAGCGAATGTCGCAGGCACCCCGGGAAAGCGTTTTCACAATTCCATCTCTTGCGATCAAATCGCGGCTCAACACCTTGGGAAAGAGACCCGTTTTTCCTCCCTCATCCTCTCCGCCAATGAAGTTGATGGCGGATCGAACTCCGGCCACGGTAAAGGCCTCTCCCTCTCGTGGGACGAATCCGGCAACCCCATCCCCGGAATCAACAAGCCGCTCGATCTCTTTCACCAACTCTTCGCCCACCCCGGCGACTCCCGCGAGGAACTGGACGCCCGCCTCAAGAAAAAGCAAAGCATTCTCGACCTCGTCCGCATCGACGGGGGAGGAATGAAGCGGACCCTCAGCAAGGGCGATCAGGAAAAGTTGGATGAATACTTCACCGGCGTCCGCCAGGTTGAAAAAGGCCTCGAGCGCCAGGCCAGGTGGGCCGACATCCCCAAGCCCAACGCTCCCTTTGTGGCTCCCGCCGAAGGCATCACCGGCGAGGAAGCAATCCACCTTATGTATGACATGATGATTGTCGCCCTCCAGACCGGCATGACAAATGTCATCAGCTACCGCCAGCCCGTCTGCTCCCTCCTCTCCGGCATGGGCATGGCGCTCAAAGCCCATTCCCTCAGCCACTACGGATTCTCCCAGACCCGCATCATGGCCTCCCGCGAGCGCGACAAAAAATGCTCCGGCCTCTTCGCCCACTTCATCGATCGCCTCAAGGAAGCCAAGGACTCCGATGGCAGCCGTCTCTTTGACAACTGCATCGCCAGTTACGGCTCCAACCTTCGCAGCGGCCACGAACTTAAAAACGTTCCCGCCATCATCACCGGTGGCGGTGCAGAGAAAATCAAGCACGGCCGCAACATCGTCCTCCTCAAAGAGAACACCCCCCTCGCCAACTACTGGCTCACCCTCATGCAGCAGGCCGGTATCAAGACCGAGCAATTCAGCCACAGTACCGGAATCCTCCCCGAGCTCGTAGCATGATCCGTCCCGGTCATGATTATTTCCCGTAACAAACTGACTCCAAGATGAAGGCCTTCATTCTTCTCGCGGTCTCCTGCATCACGGCGGCCTCCGCAGTGCCAAAAGACGTCGTAATTTCCAAGGACACCCTCAAGCCCTTCCTCGACAACTACTGCATCAAGTGTCACGGCCCCAAGAAGCAAAAAGGCCAGGTTCGCTTTGACGAATCCCTCTGGGAAATCACCGACAACGACTCCGCGCAGCGCTGGCAGGATGTCCTTGATCAACTCAATGGCGGCGACATGCCCCCCGAGGATGAAAAACAACCTCCTTCCGCCGAACTCGCGACCGTTCTCGATTCCCTCACCGGTTCCGTCAATGCCGCCCGCAAGCGCCTCACCGACCACGGCGGTGAGATCAAAATGCGCCGCCTCAACAAGCGCGAATATGCCGCCACGATTCGAGATCTCTTCGGCTTCGATGTCTCCATCCATGACATTCCCGATGACGGAGAAATCGCCACCTTCGATACCGTCGGCGCAGAGCAATTCTTCACTTCCGCTCACTTTGAAAAATACCTCAAGCTCGGTCGCGAAGTTGCCAGGACCGCTCTCCTATACAACACCAGCCCCCGCCGGCCTTCCACAAAAGAGCGCACGCAACCCGAGACCCGGGTCAATAAGAAGATGCGCGAGCAGCTCGCCGACCGCGACCGCAAGAAAACTCTCACCGACGCCGGCAAGAACTGGAAACAAGCCGGTTTTAAAGATGAAGGCGAAGCAAAGATCCTCTTCTCCCAGTGGGACTCCCGCGCCGAGATGCCCCGCAGCTATCTTCAATATCCCCACGTCAAAACCGGCGTCTATAATTCCAACGTCGCCAAGTGGTCCAACGTCAGCAGGCACACCGACCTCCGCGCTGACTACCTCGTCCGCGTCCACGGAGGAATTGTCGAAGACCCACACGAACTCCGAAAAATCATCCGCCTAACGGGCGGTGATCGCATCCACGGAACCCTCCAAATGGCCGGCACCCCGGAGAAGCCGGAATCCGTCACTCTCCGCACCCGCCAGCCCATGGGCTCCAGCCACCTCTCCATCCGCGTCCAGGAAAACGCGCCCAACTCCACCGTCAACACCAGACGCCGCTACTACGATCTGCTCAAGCACCCGCGCAAATACCCCGACCCACGCCCCTCCATCTGGATGGACTGGCTCGAGATCGAAGGCCCCATCTACCCTGAGCAACGCCCCCGCTTCGAGGATCTCCTCTACCCTGGTATCGCCACCGGGAAAAATGGGCCCTTTTTAAATCACGACGCTGCAGCTCGGGAGTTCATCGAAGAATTCACCACCCTCGCCTTCCGCCGCAAGGCCCCCGTGCCGGCCTACCTCGATGCTCTCCACCGCACCTTCCTCGAAGGCCGCGCCGCCAAGCTGAACTACAAACAAGCCATGGCCGAAGTCATGGCCATCGTTCTCTCCTCGCCCAGCTTTCTCTTCATCCAGGAAGCCGCTCCCGCCCAAGACCGCCCCCACGGCTTTCTCGATAATCGCGAGCTCGCCATCCGCCTCTCCTACTTCCTCTGGAGCCTGTCTCTTATACACATCTGAGCTGCCGAC